>NZ_JABXGG010000039.1:0-7452 GCF_022627875.1 Herbaspirillum sp. C7C8 | reverse complement strand
GGTATGCGGTACCCGCAAGGCGGGCCGCTCGGGGTGTGCCTTTGCCTGTGCTTCGATCAACGCCAGCACGTTGCCGGTCTCATGGGCCTGCGCATTGACGCTCCATGCCTGTAGCGCCGACTGTTCCTGCGCGCCCAGCAACGCCAGTTCACCGATGGGGGTATCGGCTGCGCTGGCCAAGTGTTCCAGTACACTGAGATAGACAGTACCGATACGGGCAATGCTGGACTCCCGGAACAGTGCGCGACGGTATTCCAGCCGCAGCTTGACCTGCCCGCGGATGATCTTGACGTCCATGGCCAGATCGAATTTGGCCGCATGCAGGTCGATCTCCAGCGTACTGGCCTGCAAGCCCGGCAGATCCAGCGTGCCGCTGCCCTCGATGACCTGCAGCCCGAACAGGGTCTGGAACAGCGGATGGCGCGGCAGGCCGCGTTCCGCGGGATAGCGTTCCAGCAGCAGTTCGAAGGGCAGCTCGGCATGGGCCATGGCTTCCAGCGTATCGCTGCGCACCTGGCGGCACAGCGTGCGCAGGCTCATGCCGGGGTCCAGGCGCGCGCGCATCACCTGGGTGGTGACAAAGAAGCCCACCATCTCCTGCAGCGCCGGGTGGTTGCGTCCGGCCTGTGGAATACCGACGGCAAAATCGTCCTGCCCGCAGCAATGGCGCAGCGTTACCTGCCAGGCCGCGAGCATGGCCACGAAGGGCGTGCAGCGCTCCTGCTGGCAGAACTGGCGCACACGCGCCGCCAGCGACTCCTCCAGCACCAGGCTGTAACCCGCACCTGCCTGGGCATCGGTGCTGTCGCCACGCTCCACCGGCAGGTTCAGCGGCGGCACTTCCTGGCCCAGCCGGGCTTGCCAGTGATCCAGTTCCTGCCGCAACCACTCGCCCTGGCACTGCGCTCGCTGCCGGCGGGCATGATCGGCGTACTGCAAGGCCAGCGGCGGCAGTCTTGGGGCCTGCCCGGCCAGCGCTTGCGCATAGGCTTGCTGCAGGTCGCGCGCGACGATGGGATTGGACCAGGCGTCCGATACGATGTGGTGCATGCCCATGATGAGCACATGTTCTTGCTCGTCCAGCTGTAACAGATGCACGAACAGCAGCGGTGCGCGGGAGAGATCGAAGACGTGACGCGTGGCGGCCTCGATGGCCGCGCTCACTTGCACCTCCCGCGCATCGGTAGCCAGTTCGCGCAGGTCGTTCAGCTGCAGCGGCAGCGATACGGTGGGCAGGACCTCCTGGCAGGCCACGCCGTCCTGTTCGGCAAAGCGCGTACGCAGGCTGCCGTGCCGTGCGACCACGGCCTCGAAGGCCGCCTGCAGGGCGGCGTGATCCAGTACGCCGCACAGGCGGAAGGCGCGCGTCAGGTTGTAGGCAGTCTGTTGCGCTTCGAGCTGGTGCAGGTACCACAGCTGCTGCTGCGAGAACGAGAGCGGCGCCGGTCCATCCTGAGGCCCCTCCTTGTCCGTCCGTTCGTGTTCGTGTTGATCGGCTTGCAGCAGGGCGAGCAACTGATGATTTTTTTCGTTCATGAAAGCGTGATCCAAGAAAAGGGCCGACGACCTAGGCCTGTTCCAGCAGGGCGTCGCGTTGCGCTGCGGGCATTTCCAGCAGCGTGCGGCGCAGGCCCGCGAGCTCGGCCAGGGCGGCGGCATCGGGGGCTTGTGCGCGCAGCGCGGCCGCCAGCGCGGCCGGGGTGGCATGGTCAAACACCAGGGCCGGGGCGATCTCGATCTGCAGCAGTTTGCGCAACCGCGCCACCAGCTTGATGGCCAGCAGCGAATGTCCGCCGGCTTCGATGAAATCGCTGTCGCGGCCCAAGGCGGGCGTGGCGGGCAGCAGTTGCTGCATGGTGTCCAGCACGACGAATTCGAGATCGTCCGCCACAGCCCGGGCCTCGCCGCCCTGCCCGCTCTCGGCTGGCGATTCGGCCAGCGCATCCAGCAAGGCGCGCCGGTCGATCTTGCCATTGGCCAGTCGCGGGAAGGATGGCAGCGCCAGGATGCGCGCTGGCTGCATTGCCTCCGGCAGCACATCCCGCAAGGCCAGTCGCAAGGGTTCCACGGCAAGATTCTCCCCGCTCACCCAGGCGATCAGCCGCGCGGGTTCGCCCTGCGGCATGACGCAGGCCTGGCGCACGCCGGCTTGCTGCAACAGCGCTGCTTCGATCTCGGCCGGTTCGACGCGAAAGCCGCGGATCTTCACCTGTTCGTCCGAGCGCCCCAGGATGCGCAGCCCGCCTTGGGGCAGATGGCAGGCCAGGTCGCCGCTGCGATACCAAGCCTGGCGGTCTTCCGGTGGACGGTTCAGATAGCCGCGGCTGCGCTGGGCCCCGGCGATGCAAAGCTGGCCGATGCCGCCTACCGGCACGGGGCGCAGGTCGGCATCCAGGATCGCCACGCGGCAGTTGGCCATCACGCGGGTCAGCGGCGCGGCAGCGGCCCCGCTGGCGGCGTCGCTGGCGCAACAGGCATGCCACATCACGCCCACCGTGGTTTCGGTGGGGCCGTAATGGTTGAAGATGCGGGCCTGCGGCTGACATTGCCAGATCCGCCGCAGCAAGGCCGCCGGGCTACTCTCGCCGCCCAGTACCAGGGTCGCGGGCAGGACGGCAGAACCGCCATCGAGCAAGGCTTCCAGATGCGACGGCACGATCTTGAGCGCATCGACCCGATGACGTTGCAGGAAGGCGGCGAAGTGCGCACCATCCTGCATGTCGCTGGCATCGGCGATGGCCAGCTCGGCGCCATGCAGCAGCGCGGCGAACAGCGCCGTATTGCCCAGATCGGCCGCCACCGTGCTGGTCAGTCCCCAGCAGCGACATGGCGCCAGGCCCATGCCCTGCGACGCCGCCACCACATAGTTGAGCAATTGCGCATGCTCGATCAACACCCCCTTGGGGGTGCCGGTCGAACCCGAGGTGTAGAGCAGATAGGCCAGGTCCTGCAACGCCGGCGCGACCGTCGGCGCCTGCATGGAATAGCCCTGCAGGTCGGCCGGCCACAGCGCGCAATGCAGCCCGTCGGCGGCCGGTGCCTTGCCATCATGCAGCACCAGTGCCGGAGCCGCATCGGCCAGTATCGCCTGCTGGCGCACGGCGGGCCAGTCGGGATCGATGGGGACGTAGGCGGCACCGCAGCGCCAGACTGCCAGCAGCGCCATCACCAGTTCCAGCGAGCGTGGCAGCACCAGCGCCACATGCGCGCCGGGCCTCACGCCCTGCGACTGCAACCAGTGCGCCAGCTGGTTCATGCGCTGCAGCAGTTGCCCATAGCTGATCTGACCGGCGGCACTGGACAAGGCGATGGCGTGCGGCGTATTGAGCGCATGTGCGGCAATGTGCGTGAGCAGCGTGTCGCGCCCGAGTGGCAGCACCTCTGCTGTCATCGGCAGTCGTTGCGGCCAGATGGCGGCATCATCCCATTGCAATTCGCTGCAGGCGGTATCGGGTCGTGCCAGCAGCTCGCGCAGCCAGGCCTGGTACTGGCGCAGCAAACCGGTCATGCTGACGGCGTCGTAGTGCCGCGCATCGTAATGCAGCTGCAGACCAGGCGCGGCCGGATCGGACAGATCAACATGCAGCGCCAGCGACAGGCGAGGATCACCCGAGGCCGTCCACTGCAACGCCCACTGCAGTGCACCTTCCTGCCAGCGCCCTGCGGCATGACGCACGCTCAAGCCGATCTCCGGTGGTCTGGCAGCCAGATCATCGGGCAGATATTCCTGGGCCGCCACATGCTGCTCCTGCTGCGCGGCCAGCTGGTTCACCAGTTCGCTCAACGAGGCTTGCGGCGGCACGTTCAGGATCAGCGGCAGGGTCTTGCCATACAAGCCCAGCGCCTGGGCCATGGGTTCGTAATCGTCGCGGCAATCGTGCTGCCAGGCGCAGGCGATCCGGGACTGCTGTCCCAGGCGAGCCAGCAGGGCCAGCCAGGCCGCCTGCAGCACAGTGGCGACCTGCCATCGCCCGCTGGCCTGCCCGCTCTGAAGGGCGCTCGCCATCTCCTCGGCAATACCGTGGTGCAGAAGCGCCGGAACCGCCGCAGCCGTCCCTGCCTCGCGCCGATAGGACAACCGCAGCGCCGGCGACTGTTCCAGTTGCTGGGCCTGATGGGCCCAGTAGGCCTGGCCGATGCGGGCATCGTCGTCTTCCTCGAGAGACTGGCGCCACTGCACATAATCGGTGTACTGGAAAGCCTCCCCGGTGGACAGGTCCTGATCATGGTAGCGACGCCATAGCTCATCGGCCAGCAACCACAGGCTGCGCTCATCGAGCGCCAGGGACGCGGCCGCCACCAGCAGGCGGCCACGCTGGGGCGCGTCCTCGACCAGCCAGCCCTGGATCACGTGCCCACACGCCAGATCGAACGCTACCGTCGGCATGGCGGCACCCGCCGGCAGCATGTGCAGTTGCAGACTCTGGCCCGGAGGCTGCGGCAACGGCGCCTGGCGCAGACCACGATAGCCTTCGGCCTGGCCGAAGGCATGACGCAGGACGGCGTGACGCGCGAGGACCCGGCTCCATGCGGCCTGCAGACGCGCGCTCTCCAGCGGCCCCTGCCAGTGCAATGGCAGGATATGGACTGTGTGGGCGTGGGCCTGCTGCAGGCGCTGTTCGGAACTGAGCGCGACAGTCTGGTCCAGTGGCATCATGTTGCGCCCTCCGAGAGTTCATCGACGGCGGTAGAGGGCGCGCTGACCTCGGCGCGTTCCACCATGGCGCCCATGGCCACGACGATCTTGCGCGGCCCCTCGTAGGGATCGCGGGCATGCGCGGCCAGCATGTTGTCGAGCATGACCACATCGCCCTGCTGCCAGTCGAAGCGTACCGCGCATTGTTCGTAGAGTTCGCCGATCAGGGCCATGGTGGCATCGGGAATGGGTGTGCCATCACCGAAGAGCACATTGCGCGGCAGGCGCTCCGGACCGACCATGGACAGCAGGTCTTCGCGTACTTCCGGCTCCAGGCAATACGGATGGTGCAACTGCACCTGGTTGAAGAACACCTCCGCCCCGGTGACCGGATGCACGATCACTGCCGGACAAAGTGTACTGGTCTGCAGGGTGTCTTCATCGAGCCAGCGATAGCCGGTGCCGGCTGCCGTCAGCCGGGCTTCCACCACGGCACGGTCGTCCGTGCCGAAGAAGGATTGCCAGCTCACATCCAGACGCGGCGTGAAGGTGCGCACGTAGCGCAACTGCTTTTGCTGCAACTCGCGCCGCAGCGCGGGAGGAAGACGACGCAGCATTTCACGGCAATCGACGATGGGTGTGGCCCCGCCTACCGGAGACGGCAGCTCGCAGAAGAACCACTGCTTGCGCGGCCAGCGTTCGATGTGGGCGCTTTCATTGTGGTACAGGATCATCTGCTTTTCGGGATAGGGGGTGGAGCGATAGGTCTTGTTGCCTCCCTCCTTCTTGGGCAGGTCGCCATAGCTGCCATACAGTTCCGGCTCGATGGCTTCGGCGAAGCGCTCGAAGTCCTGCGGCGTAGCCAGGCCGAAGCGCCGGAACAGGATGCCGCCATGACGCTCCAGCAGACTGGCGATCAGCGGCTGGTTGGCACGCGCCCAGGCCACCGTATCGAGGTCGGCGCTGGTGGCCTCCACCAGCAAGGGAAAGTCGGTGCCGGGTCGCAGGGGGCGCATGCGCACAGCCGCCTTGGGGGCCGCCGCGCTCATGCCCTTGAGCTTGTTGAGCTTGTCGAGCTTGCCCGGGGCCAGCGGCGCTCGGGCAGGGGAAACGGAAACAGTGCTTGACATGGTCAGGGGTTCTTTCATGAGAGGGATTTCATACCGGGACAGCGGCCAGTGCGGTTGTGCCACGATCTGCTCCAGCAACGCGACCCAGGCCGCCGCCATGCGCTGCATGGTGCCGCTCTGGAAAACCTGGCTGGCATAGACCCAGTCGGCCTGCAGCGCACCATCCACCGGGGTGACGAACAGCGCGATGTCGAACTTGGCATGGGCATGGCTGGCGGGCAGTGCCTGCACCTCCAGGCCGGGCAAGTCGAAGTCATGCGTGGGCATGTTCTGCATCACGAACAGCAGCTGCACCAGCAGGTTCCAGCGACGGTCGCGGCGCGCCGTGGCCAGTTCGGCGATACGCTCGAAGGGCAACGAGGAGTGGGCGAAGGCATCGAGCACTGTGCCGCGCGTAGCCGTCAGCCACTGTGCAAAGCTCTGTTCGGGCTGGTGGCGCGAGCGTAGCGGCAGCACGTTGACGAAGAACCCGACCATCTCTTCCAGTGCCGCATGCTCGCGCCCGGCCACATCGGTACCGATGAGCAGGTCGTCCTGTCCGCTCTGGCGATGCACCAGCAACTGGAAGCTGCCCAGCAGCAGCATGAAGAGCGTGCAGTCGCACGCCTGCGCCAGAGCTTGCAACTGCCCTGTGAGGCGCTCGGGGATACGTACCGACAGGCGCGCACCGTCGCCCGACCACTGTGCCGGCCGCGGCAGGTCCACCGGCAAGGCCGGCTGCGCCGGGGCTCCTTGCAGGGCCGCACGCCAGAAGTCTTCCTCGGTGGCGCGCATACCCTGTTGCTGTCGCCACGCTGCATAGTCGGCGTATTGCAGCGTCGGTGCCGCCAGCGCGGGCGCCTGGCCCGCGTGCAGTGCGCGGTAGATCGCCGAGAACTCTCGGATCAGGACCCCGACCGACCAACCATCGGCGGCGATGTGATGCACCGCCAGCAGCAGCACGTGGCGCGGCCGACCATCCTGCGTCGGAGCCAGTAGCACCAGGACCGCCCGCAGCAGCGGCGCGGTGGTGAGATCGAAGGGGCGCACGGCTTCTTCACGCCGCAATACGGCCAGCATCTGCTGCTGCACGTCCGGCGCCTGCGCGCGCAGATCCTGTACCGCCAGCAGCGGGATGCTGTCCGCCGGCGATACGATGCGGGCGACGGGTTCGCCTTCATCATCCTCGTGATAGCTGGTGCGCAGGATTTCGTGACGCTGCACCAGCAGCGCCAGTGTCTGCGCCAGCGAGGCTGGTGCCAGTACACCATCGAACTGCAGCGCTGCCGTCATGTTGTAGGCGGCCGCCCCACCCTGCATGCGATCCACCAGCCACAGGCGCTGCTGCATCGGCGAGAGTGGCATGCGCGGCGTGCGCGCTACCGGCTTGAGCGCGGGCTGCTCTTCCTGCAGTGCGCAACTGCGTGCAATCAGCTGCGCCAGTTCGCCGAGCACGGGCGCGGCAAACAGGTCGCGCAACGTCAGTGTGTGCTGCGGATGACGTGCGCGCCAGCGCGTGACCACGCTGGTGGCCAGCAATGAATGCCCGCCCAGGGCGAAGAAATTGTCTTGCCGCCCAACTTGGGGCAGGCCCAGCACGTCTTGCCAGATCGCTGCCAGCGCCAGTTCGATCTCGCCTTGCGGGGCGCTGTAGTCGCTCTCCTGGCTGATCTGCACCGGCGGCAGGGCCTTGCGGTCGATCTTGCC
>NZ_JABXGG010000038.1:0-9612 GCF_022627875.1 Herbaspirillum sp. C7C8 | reverse complement strand
ACACGACGCGTCGCGCGCCTTGCCAGCGCCCTTTCTGGACAGAACGCATCTCACGCCTATTTATGAAATGGGTTCTACAGACGTAATTCGAAGCAGAGCTGGTCGCCGCAGCATCGTGCCTTGTTCCAGTGTAACGGGGAAGCTGCGGGTATTGGCAAAGCGGGAGGGCTCGAACTGCCCTTCCGCTTTCATCGAGTGTTGCATGTAATCAAAGCATCGGGCTCGGCCCCTTTTGCAATTCTGTCTCAGGCAGCCAGCTTTTCTGTATCCCACTGCGCCGGCGCCCTGCCCTGCATGAGTTGCTCCAAGACTTGCGCCAGCCGTGTCATCCAGAGCCGCTTCAGGGCATCGTGAGCATGCCTGTCTGCAGACAAGCGGAGACGATTGCCGCGCTGTCCCTGGATTGCGGCCAGGATTTCCGGTGGACATTCCAGTGCTTTGAGCAACTCCACGGCTGCCCGTCGGAGATCGTTGGGCGTCCAGTCCGAAATGGGCAGGCGTGGTCGCTGATATTCAGGACGTGAGTCACAGTCCTCTCGCGCATTCCAGACCGCCACGCCGACGTTCTTGGGATCGAAGCGTCCGCCCTTGCGTCCTTTGAACAGGTAACCATTCGTGCTGGCCAGCAGCCGACGCTGCACGATCTCCAGAGCCCGTCCCACCAGGGGGATACGAAAATCGCTCGCGGCACCGCGTCGTTGGGGACGCAACTTTGCCTCCGGGATGATCCACCACCAGCCGTCCTCCTCCTGGCTGATCTCGCTGGCGTGCATGGCGCAAATTTCCTTTCCAGGAGCACATGTCCACGCAAACAGCGTCAGGATGTCTTCATTGGCGCTGGTGAAATGATGCAACCACGGCAGCAGGATGGCGAGCTCATCGACCGACAGCAGACGTTTCTCGGCGCCACGATGCACGCCCTTGACACGAACGCCCTTGCTCTTGAACTCCCCACGCAGGATACCGCGCCAGACATTGACGTTCTCCGCAGGAAGCAATCCGTGGGTAATGGCGTAGTCCCATGCCGCGCCCAGTTCGCGTCGCGTGATGGTGCCTTGGGTGGGCCGGTCCAGGAACCCGCGAAGAAAGTCAGCAGCCAGGTCTGCATCGACCTTCTGTGCGGGTAGGCTACCGAATTCACCGAGCGTGCGAGCGAAAATGCGCCATACTTCCCTGGCCCCTCTCTCGCCCCAATGATGCTTGACGTGCCCCTCGTAATAACGCAAGCCAATTTGCTGCACCGACAGTTGCGCAGCGGATTCATTGGGCATGGCGATGGAAGCCCGTCGTGGGTGTTCCGTTTGCCGATGTACTGTTGAGGGATCGACGCCCTGATCACGCAGACCCTTGAGCTGCCTCCAATGGCGAACGGCCGAGGTCAATGACATGTTGGGCCACTCGCCCAGCTTGACCTGACGGATCCTGCCATCATCCGGATTCTTGTAGCGATAGATCCAGTTGTACATGCTTTCGTTGGCACGCAAACGCAAGCCGCGATGCTTGGGGATGGTGAGATGCTCGCCGGCGGCCAGCGACTGGACTGCAACTGCGACTGCGACTGCATTAAACATGTTTTCTTCTCCGTTGGAGCAATTCGATCTGACCAAATTCATTTGGCTTTGCTGATCAATGCAATTGACCGCCACTTTGAATTCGGCGTCGGAATAGCTCGCATCAAGGCGCCAAACTCTGCGTGAGACGACTTCAGCTTGTTCATGTGCTATTTCGGTCGATATTTCTGCTCATCACGAGCACACACGCAAAGGTCTTCACAAGTCCGCGAGGAAGACTCGTACAAGCCATGTAATCAAGGTGATTAAATGCAGCTGGGAGGGGCGCGACTGCGATGTGCCGTGGGCACCAACGTTCGGACCACGGTGACGTCAGGCATGTAGAAGAGAGGGTACGCCAGCACCGCGACCAGCAGAGCGATACCGGGTGCAGCAGATGCCAGAGCCGGAGTGTGCTGCTGCAGGACGCAATAACCGCAGTGTGCTTTGTCAACGGGCATTTGCTCCTGCCCCGCATTATTGTTTGCCGGTGCAGTCGTGCGCTTGATGCCGGTGGCACTGCAAACCTCCATCCAGCTGATCTGGCTATTGGAGGCCAGCGCCCGCGAAATGCTTGGAGCGGCAGCGACAAAGAGCATCACGCATAGCGCAAGCCATGCGATCAGTCGATGAAGGCGTTTACTCAAACTCATGTTCGGAGGTCCGGAAACAGCAGACAAAGTCACGTTGAGGGCCGCTTATGATAAGCCTGCTTTTCTAGCTGATGACACTGCATCGATCTGGCTGCGTCAATTTGCCGCAGTCAGGAAATTGACGTTGTGCGCTCCGTAGTGGCGCAACGCGGGTGAATCTGGCAAGGCACGATGGATCGGGATACCGCGCCGGCGGTACCGACGCCAGCCGTGGCAGCGGCGGATCAGCGCAGCGCACGGGTCGATCCGTAGTTCGTCTGGAACCGCCCACATGGCAGCGTTTCAATTCGGTTGCAACATTCCCAGCCAAGCCAGCAACACCAGCGCAAAACAGGACAGCAAGATTTCAGCCATGGTCAGAAGGCGTATCCGATGCAGCGCATTGCGCTGTTGACGCATCGCCGGCACCAGTACATACCTGTTGAATACAGCAATCGCCACCATGAAGCCCGCCACCATGATCTTGATGGTCAGCAACGCTTGATAGCGAAAATGGAAGTCCAACGGCAGCCTTCCAAGAATCAGGATCGTATTGACCAAGCCTGTCAGCAAAACCAACGCAACCACTGCGTGACCGACATTTGAAAAGCGCCGCAGAATCGTGCTGACCAGCTCAGGATACGCGCAGCGATATTGCCCTGAAAGGATCAGCAAGACGATCGGCAGGGCCCCCATCCATGCCCCTACGCTCCAAACGTGGAGAAGGTCATTGGCCTGATGCAGCAGTCCCTCCCCTCCCTCATTCATGACGGCATGTCCGGTCAGCGCCAGACTCGCGAGTACGATACCGCTGCCCCCGAGACATGCCAGCAAGCGCATGCGATCCGATTGCGTCACGCTGAGCAACAGCAGGGAAACGGCCACTAGCTGGAACCACCATGCCGTACCGATCGAGGTGCCATTGGCGACCGCAGCGAGCATGTCGAAGCGCCAGGCATCAGCCCAGCCGTCCCCCAGAATACTGGCTTGCAGCGGCAAACTTGAAAGGACCGCGATGAACAGGAGTCCATACAAAAAGCGTCGCCATCCGGCCAGGCGTTGCCACAGATGGCTCCTGAGCGGCTCGGCCACCAGCACCAGCAGCGTCAGGCTAGCCCCCCACAGGAACAGTGCCGCACCATCGACAGACAGGCGGCACAGGCCCAACAAAAGCGTTGATGAAATCAAGGTGTCACGGAGAAGCTGTACGCACCCTCGGTTTTGTGTCCATCCACGGACAAGGCATGCCATTGCACGGTGTAGGTGCCCGGCGTCAGCCGTGCTGGAATCCCGACCATGAGAGACTTTCCTTCGTCCATGAGCGTGACTTGGCCCAGGTGGACTTCCTTCTGGTCCGGACCGGAGAGCTTGAGGCCGCTAAACTTCAGATTCAAGCCTTCGGAGAAGTTGAGGGTCAGCTCTGCTGGTGATGCCACTACCGCCTTGTCTGCGGGGATGGCCGTCTTCAGGTGGGCATGCGCCCAGACGGATGGCGCCAGGAACAGGCTGGACAGAACTACCAATGACAGGAGGCGTTTGATATTTTTCATGATCGTCAATTCCACTAGGGCATCAGTTGAGGAAGTGCACGAACCCCGAGCCGGGCTGACCACTTGAGCCATGAAAAGTGAGGGAACCCGGGTCAGCGCGTACATCTTCGCGGGCCCCAAGTTTGCCACGACCAGAGCGCTGCGCCTGCGACATATTGTCGCAGAGAAGCGAAATACGCATTACCCGCATACGCGTGATCGCGTGGCTCAGCATTGATCGTTCAGCGCTGCATGAGCAAACAGGCCCTAACCGCGATCAGACCCGGTCGACTTCATCCGCCTGTACAGCGTACGTTCACTCATCCCCAGGCTGGCCGCCAGTTCCTTGCGACTCCCCTTGAACTGGCGCGCCATCTCCATCAAATCAGCTACTTCGGACACAGGCTTGTCCATCCCGGGCGAACGTGTCGGCTGGAAAAGCTCCAACGCCAGATGCTCACTCTTGATCACCCCGTCATCGGCAAACAGCCTCGCACGCTCAATCACGTTGCGAAGTTCGCGGATATTGCCCGGCCAGTCGTGGTGCATCAATTGCGCCATGGCCTCCGGCGAGGTTTGCAGCGGTTTGCTTCCGACCCCGGCGCCGCGCTGAAGCAATGATTCGACCAGCAAGGGTATGTCGTCGCGCCGTTCCCGTAACGGCGGCAAATGGATGGGAAAGGCGCTGATACGGTAATACAGATCCTGGCGGAACTCGCCCTTGGCGACCATTTGCTGCAAGGGCTTGTGCGTGGCCGCCACCAGGCGGAATTCGGCCTGTTGCGTATCGACCGCACCGACACGCCGAAAGGTGGCCGATTCGATCAGCCGCAGCAGCTTGACCTGCATTCCCAATGGCACGTCGCCGATCTCGTCCAGGAACAAGGTGCCGCCCTTGGCCGTTTCCACCAGCCCCGCCTTGCGAACGTGGGCCCCGGTGAAGGCCCCCTTTTCGTAGCCAAACAGTTCACTTTCGAACAGGCTCTCGGTCAATCCCGAGCAATCCACGACCACGAAAGGACCGCGCGCCCGCGGACTGGCCTCGTGTACCGCGCGTGCAAACAGTTCCTTGCCGCTGCCAGACTCCCCCAGCAGCAGGACCGGCAAGTCCGACATGGCCACGCGCTGCAACTCGCCCAGCGCACGATTGAAGGCCGGTGCCTTGCCAACCAGCCCCTGCCGACTGGCCTGCACCGAGGCATGGCGCACCGTCTGCAAGCGCTCGACGAAACCCACCACGCGATGCTGCTGATCGATGATCGGCCGCAACTCCACATCCACATGCTCCGGCCCGCGCGGAGTGTGATGGATGTGCAGCACCCGATCCGGTCCCTTGGTCACCAGAGCACTCTGCAAAGGACAGTGCTCTCCAGCCTGGTCGCAAGGCACCTGGTAATGATGCGACATGGCATAGCATTTCTGACCGATCGGCGCCCTGCCCGCCGTGGCGAACTGGCGCCGGTAGGCCGTATTGGCCGCCAGAATCTCGTAATCGGTGTTCATCACGATCATCGGTGTCGGCTCGTGGTCCAGATAGGAAATCAGGGCCTGTACCTCGAACGGTTGCAATACATCCGGTAATGACGACACGACGCTCTCGCTTTCTTCCATAAAAATCCAGGCGCATAGCCCTCTGATGACCCATTCACCCTGCCACTGCCATTCGGACTGCCTACGGCACTGCCAATTGGCAGTATGCCACTGCCAGTTGGCAGTGTCACTGGCAGCCAGGGGAAGCACTCATTGCGCCCGAAGAGAAATTTATTCAAATAAATCAATAACTTGAATGAAGGCATCGCATTGGCACAGATTTTGATATGAAGAAAATATCTGACAATCAGAGGAGGACAACATGGACAACCTGCATATTGAAGGCCATTTCGACCCGGCCACCAGTACCGTGAGCTATCTCGTACTGGATCGCGCGACCCGGCAATGCGCTCTGCTCGACAGCGTGCTGGACTACGATCCCAAATCCGGACGCACTTCCACCAGCAGCGCCGATCACCTGATCCGGCGCGTGCAGGAACTCGATGCCTCGGTGCAATGGATCCTGGAAACCCATGCCCATGCCGATCATCTGTCGGCAGCGCCCTATCTCAAGCGCAAGCTGGGCGGACGTATCGCCATCGGTGAACATATCCGCCAGGTGCAAGACGTATTCGGGGCGCTTTTCAATGCCGGCAGTGAATTTGCGCACGATGGCAGCCAGTTCGATCACCTCTTCGCCGACGGCGAGCATTTCCAGATCGGGACCTTGCAGGCGCGTGTCATGCACACGCCCGGCCACACTCCGGCCTGTATCACCTATGTCGTGGAGGAAGGCGACCAGATCGCCGCCTTCGTCGGCGATACCCTGTTCATGCCCGACTACGGGACCGCGCGCTGCGATTTCCCCGGCGGGAATGCCCGCACGCTCTTCCATTCCATCAACAAGGTCCTGAGCCTGCCGCCGCATACCCGTATCTATCTGTGCCACGACTACCAGCCCAACGGCCGGCAGCTTCAATTCGTCACCACCGTGGCCGAAGAGCGCAGCAACAACATTCACGTCCGCGATGGCATCAGCGAAGAGGAATTCGTGGCCATGCGCAGCGCCCGTGACGCCACCCTGGCCATGCCGGTGCTGCTGCTGCCGTCGGTGCAAGTCAACATGCGTGCCGGCCAATTGCCACCGGCCGAGGCCAATGGCGTGCGCTATCTGAAGATCCCGCTGGACGCAGTCTGATCCCCAACCCTGAGGAGTCATCATGAAATGCAATGTAGGCGGTATCGACCGCATCTTGAGAATCATCGTCGGCCTCGTGCTGGTCATCCTTGCGGCTACCGGCACCGTGGGATGGTGGGGCTGGCTGGGCCTGATCCCGATAGGGACCGGCCTGCTGCGCTTCTGTCCGCTATATCCGCTACTGGGCATCAGCAGTTGCGCTAACCGGGATCGCTGATCCCCTCCCCTTGCTGGTCGACGCCGGGGCGTCGCCGCCAGGGATACATCCATCGAGGAGACATTCCATGAACATCAAGCAACTGACGGCCAACCTGTCCGTCTCGGCCCAGGTCATGCCTGCCGATATGGCAGAGATCGCTGCGGCCGGCTTCAAATCCATCATCTGCAATCGTCCGGACGGGGAAGCCGGCGACCAGCCCAGTTTCAGAGAGGTCGAGCAACAAGCACAGGCTGCCGACATCGAGGCTCGCTATCTACCGGTGATCCCGGGTCAGGTGGCCGACACCCAGGCTGACGAATTCGACCGTCTTCTCGAGGAGCTGCCCAAGCCCGTGCTGGCCTATTGCCGCAGCGGCATGCGCAGTACCACGCTGTGGGGGCTTTCACGTGCCGGCCGCATGTCCACGGGAGAAATATTGAGCCGCGCCGAGCAAGCAGGTTACGACCTGAGCGCGCTGGTGCGCAGAATCAACCAGAGCAATGCCACGCCATTCGATGTGGCCGACTCGACGCACAAGGTGGTCATCGTCGGTGGCGGTGCTGCCGGGATCTCGGTGGCGTCGAGCCTGCTGGCGCGCCAGCCTGGGCTGGATATCGCCATCATCGATCCGGCCGATGTGCACTATTACCAGCCCGGCTGGACTCTGGTGGGCGGCGGCGTATTCACGCCCGCGCAGACGGCCCGGGTGATGGGATCACTCATCCCGCGCGGGGTACGCTGGATCAAGTCGGCCGTGGCCGGCTTTGAGCCGGAGCGCAATGCGGTGCTGCTGGAAGGATGTCGCGTGGTGAAGTATGAACAACTGGTGGTCTGCCCCGGCCTGAAACTGAACTGGGACGGCATCGAAGGTCTTACCGACACCCTGGGTCGCAATGGCGTGACTTCCAATTATCGCTATGACCTGGCGCCCTATACCTGGGAGCTGGTGGAGCGCTTCAAAGGGGGGAATGCCGTTTTCACCCAGCCGCCCATGCCCATCAAATGCGCCGGGGCCCCGCAAAAGGCCATGTATCTCTCTTGTGATGCGTGGCGACACGCCGGTGTACTGGAGAAGTCGAATGTGCAGTTCCGCTCGGCCGGTGCCGTGCTCTTCGGCGTGGCCGAGTACGTGCCAGCCCTGATGGAGTATGTGCAAGCCTATGGCATCGATCTCAACTTCGGACAGACCCTGACCGCCATTGATGGCGGACGCAAGATCGCCACCTTTGCCGTCAGCTCCCCCGATGGCAGCTCACAGAAAGTGGAAGTGCCCTTTGACATGATCCACGTGGTGCCGCCGCAGACGGCACCGGACTTCATCCGCAGCAGTCCTCTGGCCGATCCGGCCGGGTGGATCGATGTTGATCAGTCGACCTTGCAGCACAAGCGCTTTTCCAACATCTTCGGACTCGGCGATGCGGCCAATTCTCCCAACGCCAAGACCGCTGCCGCGGCCCGCAAACAAGCGCCGGTGGTGGCCCACAATGTGCTCCACAATCTGGGTCGGCAATCCGTTCAGGCCCGCTACAACGGCTATGGATCTTGTCCCTTGACCGTGGAGCGCGGCAAGATCGTTCTGGCCGAATTCAACTATGGCGGCAAGCTGGCGCCCAGTTTCCCGGCATGGATGCTGGATGGCACGCGGCCATCGCGGCTGGCCTGGCTGCTCAAGGAGCGCATTCTGCCGCCGCTGTACTGGGAGGGCATGCTCAAGGGACACGAGTGGCTGGCGCAACCCGAAATGGTCGGTTGAGGAGACAGAGATGAGCATGAGCCTGTTACTGGGTGCCTTGGTGGGCTGCATCATGGGCCTCACCGGCGCCGGTGGCGGTATCCTGGCCATTCCGCTGCTGGTGTTCGGCCTGCATCTGAGCGTGCCGCAGGCCGGTCCCATCGGCTTGCTGGCCGTAGGCATGGCTTCGGCCATGGGGGCGGTGATCGGTTTGCGGGCCGGCATCGTGCGCTATCGGGCTGCCGCGCTGATCGCTGCCGTCGGCATCGTCCTCACGCCGCTGGGAACGTGGCTGGCGCATCAGCTCGATACGCGCTACCTGACGCTGCTGTTTGCCCTGGTCATGGTGTGGGTAGCCATCAAGGGCATGCGGGATGCCCGGCGTAGCAAGACAGCCGCGGCCACCGTATCGGATGACTGCCCCTGCCTGCGTGACAAGAGCGGGCGCTTCGTCTGGACACCCCGTTGTGCCAGTCGTCTGGCCGTCATGGGTGGCGTGGCGGGCGTGCTCTCGGGTCTGCTCGGCGTGGGGGGCGGGTTCGTCATCGTACCAGCCTTGCAGCGCGTAACCGACCTCGCCATGCAGTCCGTCATCTCGACTTCGCTGGCGGTCATTGCGTTGATTTCACTGGTCAGCGTCGGCACCAGCATGGTCAGTGGTCACTTCGACATGGGCATTGGCCTGCCATTTTCTGCCGGAGCGATCGCGGGCATGTTGCTCGGAGGAAGGCTGGCGGTACGCTGGCATCCTGCCCACCTGAAGCTGGCGTTTTCGGTCGTCTGCATGGTAGTTTCTGCTGGCCTGATCATGAAGTCCATTCATTGATCTTTGGGCATACATGCGTTCATTTCAGATCGGCTTTTCTACACCCACATAAAAAGTAGAGGTGATGATGAAGCAAATTTTCTGGCAGAAGTTTAATCCGGGGGGCATTTCCAGAAGGCTGACAGATCTGCCGTTAGCCGCGGAAATCACCATTCTCCTGATGGTCAAAGTAGCCCTCATCACGGCGCTGGCCAAGACCTTCTTCGCCCATCCAGAGGCCAAGCATATGCAGATGCCCGTGCAGAGCGTGGAGCAACGCATGCTTGCGCCTGCCTCTTTCTCGGCATCGTCGAATGACATGCAGCATTCATCTGAAAAAATTACCAAATCGGAGTAAGCCATGGTTCCCATCGATGAAGTCGTCTCGCTATCGCGGCTGCAGTTTGCCGTCACGGCGCTCTATCACTTCCTGTTCG
>NZ_JABXGG010000037.1:0-12820 GCF_022627875.1 Herbaspirillum sp. C7C8 | reverse complement strand
TTGCTTACTTTTCTTGGCGAGACAAGAAAAGTGAGCGGCTGCCGGGCCGCCCCCGGCGCGTCCTCCCGACCGGAGAATGATAAGTATTAAGCTAGAGCGCAGAACAGCAATCCGTGCAGACTACCCAAAACAGCAAAAACAAAAACACACCCAGCCAACACAACATCAACAAAAACCACAAAAACAAAAACGCCGCCCAGGCAGCCCCCGAACGGCGTCTAAATCAGAACCAGCGGATCAGTTGAAGATGACGGTCTTATGCCCATTGAGCAAGATACGATGCTCGGTGAACCATTTGACAGCCCGCGCCAAGACCACGCATTCGATATCGCGCCCGATTGCGGTGAGGGTATCTGGCCCCATGGAGTGATCCACGCGCTCCACGCCTTGTTCGATGATTGGACCTTCGTCGAGGTCACCGGTCACGAAGTGCGCGGTTGCGCCGATGAGCTTGACCCCGCGATCATGCGCCTGATAGTAGGGCTTGGCTCCTTTGAAGCTGGGCAGGAAGGAGTGATGGATATTGATGGCTCGTCCGCGCAGGGCCTCGCACATTTCGGGAGAGAGGATCTGCATGTAGCGTGCCAGCACCACCAGATCGATCTGGTTGGCCTCCACGATCTCCATGATGCGTTGTTCCTGCGCGCGCTTGACTTCCATGGACGACCCGGTCGCCAGCGGCAGATGATGGAAAGGAATGTTGTAGCTCGCGGCCAGCTGATAGAAATCCGTATGGTTGGACACGATCGCCGGAATCTCCACCGGCAGCAATCCGCTCTTGTAGCGGAACAGCAGATCGTTCAGACAATGCCCGATCTTCGACACCATCAGCATCACGCGCGGCTTCTTGCCCGCGTCATGCAGCTGCCAGTTCATCTGCAGCGAATCGCCCAGCACCCCGAAATCTGCACGCAGCGCCGCGTCCGACACTGCCGCATCCTCGGAGGAGAAATGTACACGCATGAAGAAGAGCTTCGATTGCGCGTCACCGAACTGTGCCGAATCGATGATGTTGCAGCCGTGATCGGCCAGAAAGCCTGAGACGCGATGCACGATGCCGCGCTGGTCCAGGCAGGACAGGGTAAGAATGTATTCCGGGTGAGCCATGAGTGAACTGAGCAATGAAACCGAGAAGCGCCAGCGCCCTCCCGGCGCCGCCACGCAGGACGACACCGACCCGACTGAGCGGGAAAAAGGACGAAAAGACGAAAGGCGCTATTGTCGCACGACCGGGCCATGCGGACAAATCCGCCGCGCGCAAATACACGCCGAATACGTCAAAGCCAGGTCATTGCACCGGAAATCACCGCAGATCGGCACGACTTGACAACAAATCGCACCGACCAGACATCATGGTTTCCCACCGGAAATGCAGCCAGCACAGCAAGCTACTGGCCGGGCATCAAGCACTGCCCTCATCGGATGACGAACGGCGCTGCGCACCCGCCACCACCCGCAGGGGAGCTCATGCGGTCTTCTGCAACAGATCCTTCTGCTCGTGACCACCGCCGACCTGCAGATCGCCTGCCAGCTGGCCGCCTTCTTCAATGACCAGCTTGCCATACCGGATCTTCCCGGTCACCTTGCCGCTGGAGTAGATCACCAGCTTCTGGCGTACCGTCAGGTCACCATCGAACTCGCCGCGGATCTCGGCCAGGTCGATCTCGGCCGAGCCCTTGAAGGCGCCACGCTCGGCAATCTGCACCACGCGACAATTGATGGTCGCCTGGACCTTGCCTTCCACCACCAAGGTGTCGCAATCCTCGATCTCACCCTTGACCTTGATGTTGGGACCGACGGTGAGCTTGCTGCCGCTCTCTTCGGTGGCCGCAGGAGCGGTATTGGAAACGGAAGAAGGATATTGGCTAGGTTTGTTCACGCTGGTCACATTGCCGCCTGTCGTAGAAGAGACGTTGCCCGCACTGCTGAACGGGGAATTGGTCGAACTGGTTTCGCGTTTGCCGAAGAGGGATTCCGAGCGAAGCATGTGATCTCCTGAAATGGTAGTGCTGATGCGTAAAAATCTACGCGCGAAAATAAAACGTGCGGCAAGGTGCGCACGACAAGCTCATGACGCCCACCGCCAGTGCGGCAGCAAAACCGCCCTGCACGATCATCGAGAAAACCGGCAGCGTGGACGGCGCGTCGTAGCGTCGACAAGGTCAACGAAAGCGGCTCTTCCGAATGTCCACGCAGATCGCATGGATAGCCCGGACATCACGCATCCGGACATTGCCAAGGAAGAAACCTGTGCGATTCGGCAGGATGCCTTTTGCAAAGTTCACCGCAAATTTGTAACAGTGAGAACACCGTTTTTTGCGCCGTTTTTTGCACTCTCAAACCAGAGCAAATTATTTATATTTTGAGACCCCTTGTAACTAAAAAAAATGTAACAGTTGTTAGAAGCATGGCGTCGCCTGAAGGCGACACATCATCCCCTGAAGTCCGCTCCCGACATGGCTTCCAGAGAATCAATCCATTTTCATCAGGGCTCGACGTCATCCATGGAAATGAATCTAAAACTTAGAAATCAAGACCAAGCAATCTTCTCGAAAAACGGGGCAATATCGCTCGTTCCCGACGTCAATGGATGAGCATGAAAGAGCATGAATGAGCGCATGGATGCGCCGACTCGCGAACGGACAGGCGCAGCGACCGCCGCACCCCGGAGACCATGTGTCTTGATGTAAGCGTTGAAAATGAATGTCATCCGGCCAGCACAACCATGCCCGCCCGATTTATGATGGAGTCCATTGCCCGGCCGATGTCGCCCGCCCCGCTGCGACGCCGGCCCCTCCACCTCCCGTGACGACACCATGAGCAACGACAAGATTCCCTCGCCGGAATCGCTGGATTCCTTTGGCGCCCACCTCTTCCCGGCACGCCGCAACTCGGCTGCGGCACAAACGCTCGCCGGCCTGATCGCACTCATCAGCTGGTTCGCCTTCGCGGCGCAGACCGACATCACCATCAACCGCCTGCTGGCGCGCGGCGGCGGCATACTGGATGGCCTGGACCGGCTGACCATGTATCTGACCAACCTGACCATCCTCATGAGCGCACTCTGCTTTACCTCGCTGACGCTCTCGCTGAAGTCGCCCCTGAGCCGCTTCTTCCGGCAACCCTCGGTGATCTCGGCCGTGGTGACCTACCTGGCCTTCGTGGGCATCGCCTACAACCTGCTGCTGCGCCATCTGTGGACGCCCACCGGCTTTCGCGCACTGGTCAACGAGAGCCTCCATACGGTGGTGCCCCTGCTGGCAATCGTCTATTGGATTTTTTTCGTGCCGGTGTTCCAGGCGTCGCTGAAAAAGGCACTGCTGTGGCTGGTGTACCCGCTGGCCTATCTGATGATCACGCTATGGCGCGGAGCCCTGTCGGGCTTCTATCCCTACCCCTTCATCGACGTCAATGCACTTGGCTATGCGCGCGTGATCCTCAACGCCAGCCTGCTGCTGGCGGCCTTCCTGGGATTGATGGGGGTGTTCATCGCAGTCAACCGGTCCGGCAAACCAGTGCTGCAGAGAAAATGATCCGGAGCGCAGGCAGAGGCCGGTCCTTGCTCCCCGGCCCCCTGTCAGATCAGCGGGTCCGTCAGTGCCAGCGCCAGCATGAACAGCATCCAGACACTGAAGCCCGCACCGATGATCAGATATTGAAAAGTTTTGAGCAAGATGTTCCCCTCGTCAGACAAGACCGCATTGACATGAGAGCAGTCCCCGCCATCCCCTGGCCGGAACTGCCCACCTGACCCGGTCGCCGGGCCGCGCGATGCGCGGCTGCAACCGGTGCGGTCGAGGCATTCTAGGGCCTTGGCCACGCATGAGGCGCATCCTAGCGCGTCCTTTACCTAGTCTTTCATTGTCTCTTGGTGCATGTTTCGTCATTTTCTTGAGCAAAATCCTGACGAAAAAGACACATCCCTGTCATACGGTCGCGCTATCCTGATCGCCGCTACGCGCCACCCCCCCACAACAATATCCGACAGGAAACTCATCCATGAGCAAGCACGACGACGACATCGCCGGCAGCCAGCCGAGCGCCGACGACACCCTTCCGCCCCCGCAAAACAGCAGCCGCCGCCGCTTTCTGGGCGGCGTGGCGGCACTGGGGGCGGGCAGCGCCCTGGGCGCCTGCGCCACCGAAGGCCAGGGACCGGCCCTCTCCCCGAGCGGCAATCCGGCCGAGGCTGCTGCGCTGGATCGCGCCCTGCGCGAGAACATCAAGACCATCGTGGTGATCTACGCCGAGAACCGCAGCTTCAACAACCTCTTCGCCGATTTCCCCGGCCTGGAAAAGCCGCTGTCCTCGCTCAAGCCCTCGGACTACCAGCAGCGCGACCGCGACGGCACCCTGCTCAAGCAGTTGCCACCGGCATGGAGCGGCGTGGTGCGCCAGGAGCAGACCATCGAAGGCGTAACCTACCCGGCCGACAAGCAATACCAGAGCAACCTGCCCAATGCCCCTTATGCCTTGAAGGGTCCGCAGGGCGAGGCCCTGCCGCTGGGGCTGGTCACACGTGACCTGTGGCACGTGTTCTATCAGAACCAGATGCAGATCAACGGTGGCAAGAATGATGGCTTCGTGGCCTGGGCCGACTCCGGCGGCCTGACCATGGGCCACTACGCGGATACCCGCTACAACCTGCGCCTGTGGGATGTAGCGCGTGAGTTCGTGCTGTGCGACAACTTCTTCCAGGGGGCCTTCGGTGGTTCCTTCCTGAACCACCAGTATCTGATCTGCGCCACCGCCCCCTACTATCCGAACGTGATGAACTCGGTCTCGCGCACCCAGGTAGCCAGGACCAGGAACAATGATCCGCTCTCGCCGGAACTGGTCCCGGCCGAGAACAGCCCGGCCAGCGCCATGCAGGGACCGCCCAAGTTCGGCCCCAGTGCACTCACGCCGGACGGTTATGCGGTCAATACCATGGCCCCGCCCTACTGGCCGACCTGGAGCCGTGACCGCAACAACCCGGCCTATGCCGAGCCCAACCAGCCCAGCGTGCTGGTGCCGCAGACGCACGAGCACATCGGCGACAAGCTCAACAAGAAGGGAATCGACTGGGCCTGGTATGCGGGTGCCTGGCAGGCCACGCTGGACGAGTTCAAGGATTCCAAGGGCATCCCCAAGATCCCCAATTTCCAGTATCACCACCAGCCCTTCAACTACTTCAAGAACCTGGGTCCGGAAAATCCTGCCGAACGCAACAAGCGCCTGCGCGATGGCGGTCTGGGTGATGAAGCACGCACCAACCGTTTCCTGGCCGATGTCGAGGCCGGCCGCCTGCCGCCGGTGACCTTCTACAAACCGCAGGGCAACCTCAACCTGCATGCCGGCTATGCCGACGTGGCTTCGGGTGACCGCCACATCGCCCACATCGTCAAGAGCCTGCAGGCCAGCCCGCAGTGGAAGAACATGGTGGTGGTCATCACCTTCGACGAGAACGGCGGCTGGTGGGACCACGTCGCCCCGCCCAAGGGCGACCGCTGGGGTCCGGGGACGCGCGTGCCGGCGCTGGTAATCTCCCCCTTCGCCCGCAAGGCAACGGTGGACCATACCGTCTATGACACGGCCTCCATCCTGCGCCTGATCACCCGCACCTTTGCTCTGGAAAAGCTGGACGGCCTCAGGCAGCGTGATGAGGCCATGATCGCGCGCGGCCAGCAGCCCATGGGGGACCTGACCAACGCGCTGCAGTTCAAGGGCTGATCTCCCTTCTGCCAGTCACAAGCTCAAGGCCGCCGCAGGCTTCTCCTGCGGCGGCCTCGTTCATGGCGAGACCTGATGCGCGAGGACGTATTACGCCAGCCAGGGCGGTGCCGCCTCGCTCAGCTTGATCTTCCTGGGGATCAGCTTGAGATCAAGGAAGGTATCGGCAATCTGCTGTTGCTCGTCGAGAATGGCATGGGTGATGGGCAAGGTGCCGTAGTGATAGCGGCGTACCACCACGTCCAGGACGCTCTTGGGCAAGCCGAGGATGCCGGCCAGTTCGCTGGCGTACTCGTCCGGACGCGTCTGGGCAAAGGCGTCCACCTTGGCCAGCTCTTCCAGCGCGATGCGGATGAGGTCGGCATTGTCGCGCGCATACGTCCGGGTCGAAAAATAATAGGCGCGGTTCTTGACCACGCCATCGGCGTCGGCCAGGACGCGCGCCTTCAAGGTCTGCTGGGCCGCCGCCAGATAGGGATCCCAGATGGCCCAGGCATCCACCGCACCGCGCTCGAACGCGGCACGCGCATCGGCCGGGGCCAGCCATACCGGTGTCACGTCGCCATATTGCAGGCCATGCTTTTCCAGCAGCTTGACCAAGAAGTAATGCACGTTGGAACCCTTGTTCAAGGCGATGCGCTTGCCCTTCAACTGTACCGGTTTCTGCAGGCTGTCCTGCTTGACCAGCACCGCTTCCACATAAGGACGCGGCACGGTCGCCCCCACGTAGACCAGGGGCGTACCGGCGGCCTGAGAAAAGATCGGTGGCGCTTCGCCGACATCGCCGAAATCAATGGATCCCGCCCCCAGTGCTTCGAGCTGCACCGGGCCGGCGCTGAACTCCACCCATTTGACGCTCGCCCCCAGCGGGGCCAGGCGCTGCTCCAGCGAGCCATGGGCACGGATGATGCTCAAGGCCCCCTTCTGGTAACCCACCCGCAACTGGCGTGTGGCCGCCTGCGCCGGTCGCTCACCGAAAACGGTAGTCGCAGCGGCGGCGCCCAACGCCAGCCCGGCGCCGATCAGGCGGCGACGCTTGCGGCTCGGCTCAAAGGCGGTGAGGACGTGGCGGGGTGTGTCTTCGTGCTGTGGCATGGGGACTCCATCGGTCATGGTTGAGGTCGATACATCGAGGCTCACAGCGTAGCCAGACCCGCGCACGCTGCGAACGAATCATTCCTCCTGTGCATAGAAGAAAAGCAGATAAGTCGTGCCGCGCATACAAGCGCCAACCCGTCGTGCCTCACGTTTTTATATCATGTTGTGATATATTTGCCGCCTATCCCTTTATTCATGCGCCCTCTAAAAGATTGCGCTACCACTACCGTCCTTGAACACGGCAATCCATGAAACACAAACGCGACTACACCGCCGACCGACGGCTACCCCTGCTGTGCGCCATCGCGGTGCTCATCGGCATGTTCTCCACGGGTGCGGCGTGGCTACTGCTCAAGCTCATTGCGCTCTTTACCAACCTGTTCTATTTCCAGCGCCTGTCCTTTGCCGCCAGCTCACCGGCGGGCCATACGCTGGGCTGGATCGCCGTGCTGTTGCCGGTCATCGGCGGCCTGATCGTCGGTCTCATGGCGCGCTATGGCAGTGACAAGATCCGCGGTCATGGCATTCCTGAAGCAATCGAGGCCATCCTCTTCGGCAAGAGCCGCATGTCGCCCAAGGTCGCGTTGTTGAAGCCACTGTCCTCGGGCATCGTCATCGGCAGCGGCGGTCCGTTCGGTGCCGAGGGTCCCATCATCATGACCGGCGGCTCGCTCGGTTCGCTGCTGGCGCAGTGGCTGCACCTCACCGCTGCCGAGCGCAAGACCCTGTTGGTGGCCGGTGCCTGCGCCGGCATGACGGCCATCTTCGGTACGCCCCTGGCCGCCCTGCTGCTGGCAGTGGAACTGCTGCTGTTCGAACTGCGACCGCGCAGTCTGTTGCCGGTTGCGCTGGCCTGTGTCATCGCCGCTTTCCTGCGACCGTGGCTGATCGAGGCAGGTGTGCTGTTTCCATTGCAGGTGGCACCGGTCGCGCCGATGGCGCTGCTGTCCTGTCTGCTGGCCGGATTGGCCAGCGGGGTGCTGGCCGCCGTGCTGACGCTGGCCCTGTATCGTATCGAGGATGGCTTCCATCGCCTGCCGCTGCACTGGATGTGGTGGCCGGCACTGGGTGGCATGGCCGTGGGCCTGGGCGGACTGCTGCAGCCGCGCGCGCTGGGCGTGGGCTACGACGTCATCGCTGACCTGCTGAATCAGCACATGCTGGTCTCGGCGGCATTGGCGCTGCTGCTGGTGAAGGCGGTAATCTGGCTGCTGGCCTTGGGCTCGGGCACCTCGGGCGGGGTGCTGGCACCACTGCTGATGATGGGCGCCGGACTGGGCCTGGTGCTCTCGCCGTGGCTGCCGGGTGGTTCACCCGGCTTGTGGCCGCTGGTCTGCATGGCGGCAGTGCTGGGCAGTGTGCTGGGCGCACCGCTGACGGCAATCGTCTTCGCCTTCGGCCTGACCCATGCCGACCATGCACTCCTGCCGCTCATCGCCACCACGTCGGTGGCCTATGGCGTGAACGTGCTGTGGATGAAGCGCTCCATCATGACCGAGAAGATCGCGCGACGCGGCCTGCATGTGCACCGCGAATACGGTGTCGACCCGTTGGAGCGGGTGCATGTGGAAGACCTGATGTCCGCACCGCAGGCCCTGGAGGCGGCCCTGCCCGCCGCAGAGGCGCTGGCGCTATGCCGCGCAGCGGACCATGTCCATCGCCATTACCCGGTGACCGCAAATGGTCGCCTGCTCGGCATGGTCGCGCTGACGCGCTTGCAGGCGGCCGATCCGGCCCAGGCTTGCAGCGCCTTGCTGGCGCCCGATGCCGGCCATCTTTTGCCGCACCTCAGTGCTCGCACTGCCGCCGGCACCATGGCGCGCCTGGGCGTGGCGCGGCTGCCGGTAGTGAGCACGGCAGAACATCGGCAGCTGGTGGGCGTGCTGTCCCTGTCCGATCTGGCGCGGGCCAGCGCGAGCCATGCAGAAGAAGAATCCGTGCGGGAAAAACTGCTGGGCAACTGACGCCCGTTCCTCCCTGCGCAATCCTCAGACGCCGCCGCTGAGCTTGCACATCAGATTGTCGTGCGAGACCAGGATGACATTGATGCCGGCATTGCCGTTGTCCATGCGGAATTCGCTGTTGCCGTTGGAGAGGGAAATGATGCGCACGGCACGTGTGGCCGTCTCGGTCATGACGGTTTCGGCAGCCATGTTCAGGCAGGTCAGCACACAGCCGCTGCCGGCCGCGCAACTGCGGGTAATGTCGCTGGCCACCGGTGTGGGCGCGGCGGCAGCGGGCAGCGTCGGCACGCTCGCCGGGACCGGCACGGGAACCTGCGCGCGCGCCGCGACGGCAGGCAGCAGCACCATGGACAACAGCCACAGCAGCCCCAGCTGGGACAGGGAAAAACGCGGTTTTGACATGGAAACTCCTCCCGTACAAGGCACGCTGATCAAGCCCGTATTGCATCACAAACAAAAAAAGGGCGCACCCCCTTGCGGAAGTACGCCCAAAAGTAAGCCCCCCTCAGGGCTACCCGGTAATCGTGCAGAAGCGCTCCCCAGATCGGCTGTCTGATCTCCGACCTTCGTTCGGATTTCTTGCCGCAACTGGCATGACGAGACTTTAAGTTTTTGTGGTTCCGCCAAGTATCAGGAGCTTCCTGAGTCGCCCCGCATTGGTGTCAGGAATTTCCTGAATGACACAAATACATCATCTCGTGAGCCATTGAACAACCCTCACCAGGCAAGTCGCCGAAACGCTTGCGGTACTGACTGCCTGCTTTGCCCTGCCCGACGCCGCGCGCGCATTTTTGATAGCATGCGGGCATGGAACCTTCTCACACCCCCGAACTGAACGCGCTGACCGACTCGGTCGAGTCGGCGGGACTGGGCTTGTCAGCCGTTGTGGCCGGCCTGCGCACCTCGCGCGAGATTACCCACAAGATCCGCTATCGCGGCGAGATCCGCGAGCTCCCCTCGCGTGAAGCGATGCAAAAGCTGCTGCAACATCTGCAGGCGGCCTTGTTTCCCACGCATTATGGGCATACCGATTTATCCGATGAGACCATCGATTATTTCGTTGGCAGCCAGTTGAATGCTGCGCTGTCGATCCTGCGCGAGCAGGTACGTCGCAGCCTCTATTTCAGCAGTGATGTGGACGATGAGGCGCTGCTGCGCCAACGCGCCGCTGCCATCACGCGCGACTTCGCGCATCGGTTACCGGGTGTGCGTGACGTTCTGGTCAGCGACATCCAGGCTGCGTATCACGGCGATCCGGCCGCCTCCAGCATCTCGGAAATCCTGCTGTGCTATCCCGGCACCACCGCGATCATCTATCACCGTCTGGCGCATGCGCTGCATCAGCTGGGGGCCCCGCTGCTGGCACGTCTGATTGCCGACATTGCGCATTCGGCCACCGGCATCGACATCCACCCGGCAGCGCAGATCGGCCCCAGCTTCTTCATCGACCATGGCACCGGCGTGGTCATCGGCGAGACCACCATCATCGGCCGCAACGTGCGCCTGTACCAGGCCGTGACGCTGGGGGCCAAGCGTTTCCCGCAGGAGGCCGATGGTTCACTGGTCAAGGGCATTGCGCGCCATCCCATCGTCGAGGATGACGTAGTGGTCTATGCCGGCGCGACCCTGCTGGGGCGCATTACCATTGGCCAGGGATCGGTGATCGGCGGCAATGTCTGGCTCACGCACAGCGTGCCGCCGGGCAGCAACATCTCACAGGCGGAGATGCTCAGCGACTGTCGCCAGCCCTGATCCCCTTGGTGAACAGACCCTAACGTGGCACCGGTGCGCGTGCGCAGGCGATGGCCGCCAGCGCCAGTGCCGAGGCGGCCAGTCCGTAGAGCCACAGGGACGACATCACCGGCAGCAGCAAGCCTGCCAGCATCGGCCCCATACCGGCCCCGATATCGCGCCAGATGGCGCGTCCGGCCAGGGCATGCACGCGCTGCGCCGCAGGCGTGCGGGCGGCGACGATGGGGGCCAGGAGCGGCAACTGCAAGGCACGAAGGATCACGATCAGCCCCGCAAACAGCCACAGCAGCCCGCCTCCGAAACCGACCAGCGCCGCACAGGTAGCCAGTGACAGGATCACCAATACCTTGACCGCACCGAAGCGCTCGGCCAGCCAGCCGCCCAGCGGGCTCAAGACGATTTCGCCGGCATAGCGCAGGGCCATCAGCACCCCGGCCACCAGTTCGCCATCGGCCCCGAAGGACTGCTTGCTCATGTAGGCCAGGCCGACGATGAAGAGACCATCGAGCGTCAGTCCTTCGAGGAAGGACCACCAATCCAGTGCATTGGGCAATTTCCAGCGGCGCGGCTGCGGTGGCGCATAGGCGTGCTGCGGCAGGCGGCGGGCGGCCAGCAGACCCAGGATCGCCGTCGTGGCGACCAGGGCGAACACCATGCGTGGTCCGATGTGCGGCGCCAGCAGTGCGGCTGTGGGCAGCCACAGCATGGGGCCAATGGCGATCACCCCGCGCGAACGTCCGGAGCGGCGGGCGGCGCCGTGCGGGTTGGCGGTGGACATGGCCTGGGTAGAGAGGTTGAGTCCGGCGAAGGCCATGCCCCACAGCAGGCGCAGCGGCAGGAGGGCCCAGAAGCCGTTGGCCATCGTGTAGCCAAGTGCGCAGAGGATGGCCGCGCACACGGCCAGGGTGCAGGTGGGGCGGTCGCCGCGTCGGGCGTAAAAGCTGGCGACCCAGCGATAGCCGGCGATGCGCACCAGTCGGTTGGCCGCCAGCAGCACGCCGGCCTCGGCCAGGCTGACGTGGAACTGGGCGGCATACATGGGAAGCAGCAGGTAGAGGACGATATCGCAGGGCAAGGCGGCCGAGAGCGACATGGCGGCGTGGCGGGAATCGAGGTCGGCCTGGCGGAGGTCTGGCGTGGTCATGAAGACCGATGATGCGCCGCATGGGCAGGCGCTGACAAACGATATTAATTCCAGCCATGCGTGATAATATCTCACGCATGGCCGATCTCACACTTCCGCTCAACGCCATCCGCGCCTTTCTGGCGGCGGCCCGTCACCAGAGTTTCACGCTGGCGGCACAGGAGCTCAATGTCACGCATGGCGCGATCAGTCGCCAGATCAAGAATCTCGAAGGCTACCTTGGCATGCCCTTGTTCGAGCGGCGTACGCGGCAGGTACTGCTGACTGATCGTGGCCGGCAGTTCTTCGAGCAAGCCAGCCCGGCGCTGGAGATGTTGGCCAATGCGGCGCGGCGGGTGATGCGCGACGCCCCCACGCGCACGGTGGTGATCAATGTGCGGCCGTCATTTGCGGTGCGCTGGCTGATTCCGCATTTGTCCGGTTTCGTGGAGCATTATCCGGGGATTGCACCGCAGGTGGTGACCAGTACGGCGACGGTGGGCAAGGCAGGCTCTTCATTTGACATTGCGATCCGGCGAGGGGAGACGAACTGGCCTGAGACGCTGAAGGTGCAGCGCTTCATGGAGGATGAGCTGGTGCTGGTGGCTTCTCCTGCTCTGTTGCAGTCCATGCCGCTGGAGGATGTATCAGGGCTGGCGCAGCATACTGTGCTGGTGTCGCGCAGTCGGCGCAATGACTGGGAGGACTGGCGCAAGCTGGCAGGACTGAAGCGCTCTCGATCGCAGGCCATGCTGCATTTCGATCACGTACATTTCGTGTTGCAGGCAGCAGTGGATGGACTGGGTGTGGCCTTGTCTCCTTTGTCGCTGGCAGACAATGATCTGCGTTCCGGTCGCTTGGTCTGCCCCTTCCCCTCCTTGCGTCTGCCCCTCGCACCTTACTATCTCGGGATCAATCTTCAGGCGGGAGCTGAAGCACAGTTGTTTGCCAAATGGCTGGCGGAATATCGCGGATCGTTGGTTGTTGCTGGTTGATCTTGCTTGGTTTTTTGTCTTGGCGGGCTTGGTTTTTGGTTTTGGTTTTTGGGTAGTCTGCACGGATTGCTGTTCTGCGCTCTAGCTTAATACTTATCATTCTCCGGTCGGGAGAACGCGCCGGGGGCGGCCCGGCAGCCGCTCACTTTTCTTGTCTCGCCAAGAAAAGTAAGCAA
>NZ_JABXGG010000036.1:0-14622 GCF_022627875.1 Herbaspirillum sp. C7C8 | reverse complement strand
TGACCCACTCGCGCCTTGCACTTCATCCCAAACGGGACTCGCTCGCACTCACGCCTATTTATGAAATGGGTTCTAGTTGCTCATAGACCGAACCGGCAATGCGGGACAGTTCCGCGCGGGCGATGCTGCCCGAGAGCGCATAACCGAACTGGCCATCGATCCAGTAGAAGACATTGACCTTGCCTTCCTGAGCGAAACGGAAACCGGTCTCCCGGTTCTGTACCTGGTCGTGCGAGACATACAGGGTCAGCCGCTGGCCGGCCGCATCCTGGTACATGAACTGCGCCACCGGACCGCTCTGGCCCGGCAGCAGGCGGCCACCGATGAGGTCATAACCGAGCGGGGCCAGCTTGGGAGCGCGTACATTCGCCCCCAGCCGCCGCGAGAGCCAGGTCACCAACGCCTGCTCCTGATCGGCGCCGACTTCCACCGGTCGGCGCAGGTCGGCACTGAAGACGGTATGCGCCACCGCCGCCTGACGTGCCAGCATCACGGGCGCTGCCGCCAGGCTGGTGCGGGCAGCACCGCCCGGGGCGAGGTCATGCGCCAGCCAGCCACCGGCAGCCCCGGCCAGGGTCAACAACAGCATGGCCGCATAAGACCACCAGCGAGGGGCGTTGGCGGCACCTGCGGCGCCCTCATTGTCTTGGTCACGCCGCCGATGCGGCTCCCCGGCGCCGGCCAGCACGGCCGCCGCCAGGCGCGGTGGCAACGCTTCTTCCAGGACCGGGTCGTAATGGGCATGCAGGGCGCGATTCTGGGCCCGCCAGGCGCGCACGCGATGCAGATCCTCGGCGTGTACCGGGTCCTGTTCCAGCCAGGTGGCCATCTCGGCGGCACGGGCGGCGCTCAACTGGCCGTCGGTATAGGCGTGCAGGTCTTCTTCGGAAAGTGCCGGGGTCTTCATTTCACCACCTTCAGGGTCGCGCCGGCTTCACCTTGGCCGCCGGCGCCCTCCATCCATTGCCGCAGCCGCTCGCGGGCACGCGACAGGCGAGACATCACGGTCCCGGTCGGAATGCCCAGCGTGGCGGCGACGTCTTCATAACGCATTTCTTCCAGCACCACCAGCAGCAGGACTTCGCGCTGTTCGGCGGGAAGCCGTTGCAGGGCGGCTTCCAGGTCCAGGGCCAGACCTTGCTCGGCCGAGGACGCCGGTAACGCCGCCTCGGCGGCCTGCTCCAGCTCCACCGTGACCAGCGCCGGCTGGCGGCGCTGGTCGGCGTGCAGGTTGTGCATGATGGCAAACAGCCAGGGCCGCATGTCGCTGCCACGCTGCCAGCTGTCCAGCTTCTGCCAGGCACGCTCCAGCGTGTCCTGCACCAGGTCGTCGGCGCTGTCGCGCTGGCCCGTCAGCGCGCGGGCATAGCGGCGCAGGCGCGGCAGGCAGGCGAGCATGGCTTGCTCGTCGGCCTGTCGTTCCCGTTGCTGTCGCTGCAGCCTGGCGGTGCGTCCGAACATGGTGTGCGTCAGCCAGGATCAGGGCTTGACGATATGCCAGACGTCCTTGAAATTGTCACCAGTGCGGTCACCCGGCTTCTTGTCGGCTTCGTACAGGTACAGCGGCTTGCCCTGGTAGGCCAGTTGGGCGCTGCCGTCGTCGCGCGTGACGGTGGAATACGGTGCGGCAGCCATGCCCATGGGCGCCACCGGCGGCCACAGCTTGGCGCAGGGGCCGTTGCAGACGCTCTTGCCGCTGTTGGCAGTGTCCTTGTCGAAGGTGTAGACGGTCATGCCCTTGGCATCGACCAGGATGCCATCCATGGTCTTGACACCGGCGCTCTGGGCCGAGGCGGTGAAGGAAACCGAAGCGCAGGCCAGGGCCAGCAGGGAGGTTGCGAGCAGTCTCATGGTGTTTTTCCTTTTCGTGGTCGGGTTGCGCGGTGTGCCATACCCATGCCGACGTATACGGAAGGCGGCCCTGCTTTATTCCCGCCGCCAGGAAATATTTTTTGCTACCGCGTCACCGTCTCGCGCTGCATCGGCGCCAGCAGTGCCAGCAGTCGGTTCTGGGTACGCGAAGGGATGCCGTTCTTGTCCATCGACAATTGCAGATCCTCGACCAGGGCGTTGAAATCGGCATTGCTCAGTTTCAGGCCCTGGTGCACTTCGCGCATGGGGTCGCCGGTATAGACGCAGCCGCCACCGCTCAACTCACAGAACTGCTCCACCAGCTTTTCCTTCACGCGCTTGATGTTGGAATGGTCGAAAGTATGCCGGATGCGGGCATCGGCCAGCATGTTGTCCATGAAGTCCTGTACCACCCGCTCGATCACGGGCAGGCCGCCGAGGGCGCGGAACAGGCTGTCATCGGCAGTGGCCGGACTCTGGGCCTGCGCCAGGCCCAGGGTACAGGCCAGGGCCAGTACGGTGGCGGCCTGCTTCATTGCAAACTGGTTCATCGCTGCTCCCGTGGGCTCAGAAACCGGCCTGCAGCGACAGATAGACGCCGCGTTGCCGCTTGGGGTTGTAGACGGTGATGTCACCCAGCGCCACGTAGGCCAGGGTCATCGACAGGTTCTTGCTGGGGAACCAGGCCAGGAAGGCGTCGTAGTAATCCTTCTCATGGTCGGCGGCCAGGTTGCGCGGCTTCATGCGGTACTCCACCCCCAGCGCCAGCTTGCGGTTGAGCAGGTAAGCCGCCGAGAACTCGCCCATGGCCTGATAGCGATCATTGAGGTCGCCCCCGAAACCGAGCAGCCCCATCTGGTTGGCCTTGGTCAGCCGCAGCGTGCCATTGAGCAACAGGCTCTGCGCCAGCAGGATCTTGGTGGCCGACACGTAATAATCGATGCCGCTGTTGCTGGCCGCGCCCAGTTGCTTCACGCTGGTCACCGAGCCCAGTCCGCCGATGCCGTTGTTGTGCTTGAACATGGCGCCCACGGCAATCTGTGGCAGCCAGCGGTCCTGGTCGTAGACGGCGTCGCCGGCCAGCTTGACCTTGATGCCGACGATGTCCTGGGTGATCCGGAGATCGGCCAGCGGCGCCAGGCTGCCATAGAGCTCCTGCTTGGCCAGCGACAGTTCCACCCGGTCCCGCAGACCCACGGCCACGCCATAGGACTTGAGTGTGTAGTCCTGGGTGGCCAGGTAGGTGTAATGGGCGTTGGCGCCATAGCTGTCGCGGGTGCCATAGCCGGTGATGAGCGCCCACGGCGTGAGCCCGCCACCACCCGCACCCTCGACCTGGATCACGCCGCCGGTGGCGCTGAGCTTGCCCAGGTCGGGCATCCAGCGGGCGTTGTCCTGGGCGGCTGCCGACGCGGCCGTTGCCGCTCTCGCACCGTCGGTGGCAGCCGCGCTGCGCATGGCCTGCGCAGCCTTGCGCTGCTGGGCCTGCATCCAGGCCTCCCGCTGGGCATCACTGATCTGCGCCATGGCCGGCACGGCCAGCGTCACCAGCAATGCGAACATGCCACGTTTGGCAATTTTCTTCATACTGCCCCCTGCCCCCTCTTGGTGATGCTTTGCTGGCGCGGCCCCCTGCGCCATCGTTCATATCGCGACGTTTTCCGACTGATCCAGCGCCTCCGGCGCCCGCCATTGCGGCAACCACTCCAGGAAGCGCTCCACCGGCATCGGCTTGCCCATGAAATACCCTTGCCCCTGGTCGCAGCCCATCTGCCGCAGCAGGAACCAGACCTCTTCGCTTTCCACGCCTTCGGCCACCACCCGCAGGCCCAGGTTGTGCCCCAAGTCCACGGTGGAGCGCACGATCTTGGCATCGTCCTGGTCCTGCGCCATCTTCATGACGAAGGACTTGTCGATTTTCAGCTCATTGACCGGCAGACGCTTCAGGTAGGCCAGGGACGAATAGCCGGTGCCAAAGTCGTCGATGCTCAAGGCAAAGCCCATGTCCGCCAGCCGGTCCAGGGTGCCCTGGGCGCGGGCCGGGTCGTCCATGATGGCGCTTTCGGTGATCTCCAGGCACAGCGCGTCGGGTGTGAGGCGATGGCGTTCGAGGATGGCAGCAAAGGCGGCCGGCAGCTCCAGGTCCAGCAAGTCCCGCGTGGAAAGATTGACCGAAAACTTCAGACGCAGCCCCTGCGCGTGCAGGCGGGCCGACAGCTGCGCGACCTTTTCCATCATCCAGATGGTCAGCATGCGAATGAAACCGGTGGTCTCGGCAAAGGGAATGAAATTGTCCGGACCGATGAAGCCCTTCTCCGGATGCACCCAGCGCACCAGCGCCTCGCCGCCGACCACCGCACCGGTGGCCAGGTCCAGCTTGGGTTGCAGGTACAGCATGAATTCGTCGCGCTCCAGCGCGCGGCGCAGTTCGGACAGCAGCGAGAGGCTTTCCTGGCTGCTCTGGTCGATGGCCGGGTCATAGATCACCACGCCGCTGCCCTTGCGCTTGGCGGTGTACATGGCCACCTCCGCACGGCTGAGCAACACCTCGCTGCTTTCACCATGTGCGGGATAACCGGCCACGCCGATGCCGGCGCCCAGATCCACGGTCTGTTCCTGCAACGACAGCGGCTGTTCCAGCGCGCGCAGGATCTGCACGGCCTGGGCCAGCGCACCGTCCAGGTCCACCCCCGGCAGCAGGATGGCGAATTCATCCCCGCCCAGGCGCGCCACCTTGGCACCCGGATACTGCAATTGGGCGGCCAGGCGCACGGCCACCTGGCGCAGCAGGTCATCGCCGAAGCTGTGTCCCAGCACGTCATTGACCTGCTGGAAACGGTCCAGGTCCATCATGAGAATGTGGCAGTGGGTGCCGGGCTGCGCCTGCGCCTGGCTGATCGCCTCCCTGAGCAGGTCGGAGAATTGCACCCGGTTGGGCAAACCGGTCAGCTGGTCCTGATAGGCCAGACGGCTGATCTTGAGTTCACGGCTGGCGATTTCCGAGCGCATGGTTTCGAAGGCTGCGCCCAACCGGCCGATCTCGTCCTGGCGACGGATGTAGAGGCCTTCACCGTAATCGCCCTCGCCCAGCCGCTTGGCCACCGCCGCCAGGTCGCGCAGGGGACTGGTGATGCGACGCGCCATCACGGCACTGGCCACCGCCGCGCCCAGCACACCCAGCACGGTGATGCTGAGCAGGATCAGTTGCAGGCGCTGGTACGGCGCTACGGCCTCGCTGACCGAGCGCTGCAATACCGCCACCGCTTCCTGGCCATTGCTGGCGCGGGCCAGCGGCAGCACGCGCGCACGATACTGGTTGCCATCGATCTGCAGGTCGGTGGCCCCGGCCTGGTCCATCGGCTGGCGGCTGGCCTGTGTGGCCATCATCTGCGCCTGCGGCCCGGGCAGGGAAGAAACATCGGCCGTCCAGCCCGCATTGCCGCGCTGGCGTACCAGGATGGAGACCTGCAACTGCGACAGCGCGCGCATGTCGTTGACCAGACTGCGATCTACCGGGAAACCCATCACCACCCAGGCGATCGTGACCGGCGCCTTGATCGGAACGGCCACGATCTGGAACAGGCTGTCGCCAACCACCGCACTCTCGGCGGCGCCATTGCCGTTGCCGGCACGGCGCACCAGTTCGAGACTGCTGCGTTGCAGATCGGTATCGGGATAGTCGAGCGTGGAGGCACGGATGAGACCATCGGTCCCCACCAGCATGCCCATGGAAGCGCCGATGCGCGCACCGTGATTGGCCAGTACCGAGGCGATGGTGGCGCGGTCATCGGTGCCGATGGCCTGGCGGAAACCGAAATCCGAGGCCAGCAGTCGCGCACCCTGGGTCAGTTGCTGGGCGTTCTGATCCAGCAGACGCGTGAAGACACGCTCACCAACGACCAGCTCGTCGCTGATGGCACTGCGTGCATTGCGATCAATGGCGGTTCGGATCGCCACGAAGCCGGCCAGTTGCACCACCACGATGAGGATGATGAACAGCGCGACAATCTTGCTTTCCAGACGGTAAAGACGCACCCCTGCCCCGTTTTCTCTAGTCTAGTAATGTTTCTGTCGATGCGCCGGACGGCCCGCCCTACAGCGGTACCGCCTTGACATTGAGTTTGATGGTAGCGCGGCCCTCGCCCTGCACTTCCAGCGGCTGCGCTACCGCGGCCTGGTTCGGCCCCATGGTGAAATACCAGGCCTTGAGCGCATAGCGCCCATTGGCGATACCCTCCAGCCGCACCATGCCGCTGCGGTCACTGACGCCGAAATACGGCGTATTGACCACCTGAACATACGCCACCATCTCATCGTGGATATTGCAGCCCAACACCACGGTACCGGCCTTGTCGAACATCACCGGGCTGCCGGGCACGCCCGAATACAGCTTCAGTTCGAAGGTCTTGGCCGGCGAAAAGGAATACACATGATGCCGCACGTTGTCATGATTGGGAAACAGGATCGGTGTCCCCGTCTGCACCACCGTGACCAGCGGAATGAAGGTCTTGTTCTTCTGCTCGATCTCCACCTGGTGCGGCGCCTTGGCCGATGACCCGCCGCCAGCCGGTTCGGCATAGACCACGGCGTTGGGAACGGGCTGGCCGGCGCTGTCGAGCACCTGTACCGAGACGGCAGCCTGGGCCGCACAGGCCCACGTACCGGCCCACAACAGGAAGGCAGTCAGGAGGGGGGCGCGGCGCATGTTTTTTTTCTGCATATCGCTGTCACTGGAAAATTCGGGCAATGAAGGTCTCCGGCCAAGGACGCCGCCACAGCGCATCCCCCGGCATCACCTGCCCCTGCACTATACGGAAGCCCTGCGTGCTGCCTATCGGGAAGTTTCTGAATTGCCTGGCAACAACATCACGACATCCGCTTGCCGACCCTGCCAAGACAGGCTGCACGGAGTGCAGTCAGGATCTTCATGTTGAACATTATGCACGTGAATTCGCGTACTGGAGCCCCTCTGCCCTCCAGCGCCGCCGAAGTCAGCGCAGTCAGGTCCGTGCGGCGGTCAGGTAACCGATCACGGCCGGCAGGATTTCGGTGCGCACGCTGGCCGGCGAAACCCCGCCGTAACCGGTCAGGACCACGGCCTTGATGAGCGCCTTCATCATGCGCTGGACCACGAAGGTGGCCACATCCAGATCGGGCGGGGTGATGGTGGCCCGGTGCTTTTCCAGCACGCGGCGGATGGCCTCGAAGAAACCCTGGCGGATCTCCTGAGAGATCGGCAGATTGTAGGCCGGGAATTCCTCTTCGAGGATGCGATTGAGTTCCGGCTCCAGCAGGTGTGCCGCCACCAGTGCATTGATGAGCTTCTCGAAGTCGCCCGAGAGCGTGCCGGAGGCGTCGATGTGGGCCACCACATCCTCGAACAAGCTCAGCATGCGGGTACTGTGCCGCTCGCGCAGCGCGAAGATCAGCGCATCCTTGTTGGGGAAATACTGGTACAGCGAACCGACGCTTATACCGGCCGATTCGGCCACGAGATTGGTATTGGTCTTGGCATAGCCACGCTCGACCAGCACGCGCGACATGGCATCGAGGATGGTATCGACCATCGCCCGCGAACGCGCCTGGCGAGGTTCTTTTCTGGGTTGCAGTTTCATTGGCAGCTTTGGTAAGGAATTCGCCCGCCCCCGACGCGAATTCACAACGTGAGTGATTGTTCGTATATCGAAGTATAATACGAAAAATGAGTTTTTACTCGCCCGACCTGTGGATGGTACTCGTAAATCACTGCGAGCGCTTGCTGCGCCGTCTGCCTGGTCCGACGAGCCTGCGCGGGTGAGTGCCGGATGATTGGCACGGCACACCTCGCAAAACTCGAAAAACAACTCGTATCGCCAAATACTCTTCGTGGAGAATTCTATGCAACGCATCATCTCGCCCGCCTCCCGGCCGCGGGCGAAGGCGGCCAGCGCCCTGCTGGTGGCGCTGATCGGCGCCATCGGCCTGGCAGGCTGTGCCAGCTTCGAGGGCATCGGCAGCAACAAGCAGCTGGCCCGGGCAAGCGACTTCAGTACGGCGCGCAGCCTGTCCGATCCTAATCCCGGCGCCCCCGACGGGCAATGGCCGGGCAGTGACTGGGTACGTCAGTTTGGCGACGCCCAGCTCAACACCCTGATCGAGGAGGCCCTGGCCGCCAACCCCAGCCTGCAACAGGCGCGTGCACGCATCGGCGCGGCCGCCGCGCTGGCCGAGTCGCGCGGCGCCCCGCTGCTGCCGAACGTGGATGCGCAAGCCTCGGTCATCCGCAACCAGTTCTCCAGCACCTCGATCTATCCGTCGCCTTATGGCGGCAACTGGTTCAACGAGAAAAAGGCCGGCCTCAATGTCGGCTACGAGCTCGATCTCTGGAACAAGAACCAGGCCGCCCTGGAACAGGCCATTTCCAGCGAAAAAGCCGCCCAGGCCAGCGAGCAGGAAGCGCGCCTGGCGCTGACCGCCTCGATCGTCTCGGTCTACAGCCAGCTGGCGGCGCAATACGCCCTCCAGGATATCCTGCAACGCACCGTGCAACAGCGCAGCGCCCTGGAAAGCATCACCGCCGAGCGCGTCAAGACCGGTCTGGACAGCCAGATCGAACGCAACCAGTCGCGCGCCAGCAGTGCCGACGCCCGCGCCCAGCTGGAGCAAAGCGCCGGCCAGATCGTCCTGCTGCGCCAGCAGCTCGGCACCCTGAGCGGCAAGGGTCCGGACCGTGGCCTGCAACTGGCGCCGCCGTCGATGCAGAACCTGACCACGCCGGGCCTGCCGGCGGACCTGCCGCTGAACCTGCTGGGACGCCGCCCCGACATCGTCGCCGCGCGCTGGCAGGTGGAAGCCGCCAGCCGCGGCGTCGATGTCGCCAAGGCGCGCTTCTACCCGGACATCAACTTAAGCGCCATGATCGGCTTTGACAGCCTCATCGACAGCAACCCCTTCACCGCGGCCAGCAAGACCATCGCCTTCGGTCCGGCGCTCACGCTGCCAATCTTCGAGGGCGGCGCGCTGCGCGCCGGACTCAAGGGTGAATACGCCAACTACGAGCTGGCCGTGGCCACCTACAACAAGACCTTGAACGACGCCTATGCCGACGTGGCACGGCAGATCGCGGCGATCCACTCGATCGAGCGTCAGCTGCCGATCCGCCGCGAAGCCCTGCAGGCCGCCGAACGCGCCTACGACCTGGCGCGCGAACGCTATCGCCTGGGCCTGGTGTCGCAGCTGACGCTGCTGTCATCGGAAACCGGCGTCCTGGCCCAGCGCCAGTCACTGGTGGCCTTGCAAGCTCAGCGCCGCGACCAGCAGGTCGCACTCTACAAGGCCCTGGGCGGCGGTTTCGATGCCCAGCAGGCCGGACTGGCCGCAGGACCGCCCTCGCACTGAACCTGCGCACCTGAGCACGCAAGCCATTGAATTGAACCCAGCCCGCCACCGGCTTCTCCACCCTGCCTGCCGGTGACCGGGACGGCCCCGCCTTCGCGGCGGGGCTGATCGACCGACTACAAAGAGATAGAACGGAGTCCTCCATGAGTGACAGCACCACCCAACAAAACCCGCAAGCCAACGGCAATGGCAATGGCAATGGCAATGGCAAACGCAAGCGCCAGCTCATCCTGCTGACGCTGGCCTTGCTGCTCATTGCCGCTGCCTGCTTCCTGTACTGGTTCCTGCATGCGCGGTTTTATGAAGAGACCGATGACGCCTATGTCGGCGGCAACGTTGTCCAGATCTCCGCCCAGGTCGGCGGTACCGTCGTGGCCGTGAAGGCCGACGACACGCAGGTGGTCAAGGCCGGTCAGCAACTGGTGGCACTGGATGCAGCCGATACCAGGCTGGCGCTGGACCAGGCCGAGGCCGCACTGGCCCAGGCGGTGCGCCAGACGCGCCAGCTGTTCCTGAACAATGACACCCTGGCCGCCAACGTGGCCGCTGCCGACAGCAACCTGGCCCGTGCCCGCGAGGACCTGCAGCGCCGCCAGGCCGGCCTGTCCTCCGGTGCGGTCTCGCAGGAAGACGTCTCGCATGCCCGCGATGCCGTCAAGAGCGCCGTGGCCGCGCTGGACCAGGCGCGTGCCGCTGCTGCGGCCAACCGTGCCCTGACCGATCACACCAGCGTGACCGAGCACCCCAACGTGCTGCAGGCTGCCACCGCCGTGCGCAATGCCTACCTGAACTACGCCCGTGTCAACATCGTGGCGCCGGTCTCGGGCTACGTCTCCAAGCGCTCGGTGCAGGTCGGCCAGCGTATCGCCGCCGGCAACCCGCTCATGGCCATCGTACCGCTGGAGCAGATCTGGATCGACGCCAACTTCAAGGAAGGCCAGTTGCAGCACATCCGCATCGGCCAGCCGGTGGAAGTGATCGCCGATGTCTACGGTTCCGGCGTCAAGTACAAGGGCACCGTGATCGGTTTCTCGGCCGGGACCGGTGGTGCCTTCTCGCTGTTGCCGGCGCAGAACGCCACCGGCAACTGGATCAAGGTGGTGCAGCGCGTACCGGTGCGCATTGCGCTGGACCCGGAACAGGTGCGCGCGCATCCGCTGCGCATCGGCCTGTCCACGACCGCCACGGTAGACATCCATGGCGATGGCCGCGCGCTGGAAGCGGTGCCGACCGATTACCAGACCAAGGTCTATGACGATCTGGGCAAACAGGCCGATGCCATCGTCGAGCGCATCATCAGCGACAACGCCGGCGCACTGGCGCGGGCGCGCAAAGGCAAGGCCGCCGCCGCAGCGGTGGCGGTGCCGCACACCTGAGGCGATGCCGCTGTCCTCATCAGACCTCCACCGGACAATGATCAAGCCTTATGGCCACTACTCCCCCCAAACCCTACACGCCGCCGCCACCGCTGAGCGGCGCCAACCTGGTGCTGGGCACCCTGTCGGTGTCGCTGGCGGTGTTCATGAACGTGCTGGATTCCTCCATTGCCAACGTCGCCATCCCGACCATCTCGGGCAACCTGGGTGTGTCGATCGATGAAGGCACCTGGGTCATCACCTCGTTTGCCGCCGCCAATGCCATCTCGATTCCGCTGACCGGATGGCTCACGCAGCGCCTGGGCGCGGTGCGCCTGTTCGTGACTTCGGTGCTGCTGTTCGTGCTGGCCTCCTGGCTGTGCGGACTGGCGCCCACCCTTCCCATCCTGCTGGCCGCACGCGTGCTGCAGGGTCTGGTAGCCGGCCCCATGGTGCCGCTGTCGCAATCGCTGCTGCTGGGGGCCTACCCCAAATCGAAATCCTCCTTTGCGCTGGCACTGTGGGGCATGACGGCCGTGGTGGCGCCCGTGGCCGGGCCGGCACTGGGCGGCTGGATTACCGACAGCTACACCTGGCCGTGGATCTTCTACATCAACATCCCCGTGGGTCTGATCGCGGCCGGCATCACGCTGGCGATCTACCGCTCGCGCGAGACGCCGACCCACCACCTGCCCATCGACAAGATCGGCCTGGCACTGCTGGTGACCTGGGTCGCGGCCTTCCAGATCATGCTCGACAAGGGCAAGGACCTGGACTGGTTTGCCTCGCCCACCATCGTCACGCTGGGCATCATCGCGCTGGTCGCCTTTGCCTACTTCGTGGTGTGGGAGCTCAACAATGACCACCCGGTGGTGGACCTGCGTCTGTTTGGACGGCGCAACTTCGCCGGCGGCACCATCGCCATTTCCATCGGCTATGGCGTGTTCTTCGGCAACCTGGTGATCCTGCCGCAATGGCTGCAGCAATATCTGGGCTATCGCTCCATCGATTCGGGTCTGTCGACCGCTCCCATCGGCATCTTCGCGGTGATCCTGATGCCGCTGATCGGGCGCTTCCTGCCGCTGGTGGATGCCCGCAAGGTGGCCACGGCGTCCTTCATCGGCTTTGCCATCGTGTTCTGGTTGCGCTCGCGCTACAACCTGCAGGTAGACCAGATGACGGTGATCCTGCCCACGCTGCTGCAGGGGATTCCGACGGCGATGTTCTTCGTCCCGCTGACGGTGCTGCTGCTGTCCGGCCTGCCGCCGGAGCGCATCCCGGCCGCCGCCGGGCTGTCGTCCTTCGTGCGGGTATTCTGCGGTGCGGTCGGCACCTCGATCTCGACCACGGCCTGGAACAACCGCAGCATCATGCACCACGCCCAGTTGACCGAACATGCGACACCCTACAGTCCCTGGCTGCAGGAAAGCCTCAACAACCTCAGCAGCACCCTGGGGCTCAACGCCGAGCAGAGCGTGGGCATGCTGGAGCGGACCATCACCTTCCAGGCGGCCATGCTGGGCATCAATGACATCTTCTATGTCTCGGCCGTGATCTTCATCGTCATCATCCCGCTGATCTGGATCATCAAGCCATCCAAGGGCGGTGCCGGTGCCGCCGAAGCCTCGGCGGCGCACTGACGCGGCACCTGTGGCGGCTACCGCAGTCGTGACAGGCCGTTCTGCAACCGGATGATGTCGATCAGCTTGCGCAAGGCCGGATGCGCATGGCGCCGGCTGCTGTAGTACATGTGGAAAGGCTCGCTGGGGGCCGCCCATTCTTCCAGGATGGCTTCCAGCGAACCTTCGTCGATTTCCTTGCTGATCCTTCCCTCCAACAGATAGGCGATACCGACCCCGGCCTTGGCCGCCGCGATGGTGGCGGCGGTATTGTTGATCGTCACCAGGCCCGGCACGCGGATGCGCTGCCGATACCTTCCCTTGCCAAATTCCCACTGATAGCTGGAGTTGTCCCCCAGCAGCAATTGCAGGCAGGTGTGCTGCTGCAGATCCTCCAGCGTCAGGGGCCGTCCATGCCGATCCAGATACGCGGGCGAAGCCGCTGCCACCCAGCGATGCGCGCGGGTGAGCGGCGCAGTCACCATGCCTTCCGGCACGTAATGGCCATAGCGAATCCCGGCGTCATAGCCTTCGCTGACGATGTCGATGGGCTTGTCATCGACCACGATGGTGAGCTTGACCCGGGGGCATTGCCGCACGAACTCGGGAATGGCCGGTTCGATCAGCAGATGGGCCGCGTCCGCAAAGACGTTGATGCGCAACTCCCCCAGGCTGCCTTCTGCCGAGCTTTCCAGATGACCCAGCGCCCGGGCGATCTGTTCAAAGCCCTCCTCCAGTCGGGCGGCCAGTTCGCTACCCGCCGCCGTGGGCGAGATCGCACGACTGGAGCGGTACAGCAGCTGTGTGCAGAGCCGTTCCTCCAGCCGCTTCATGGCATGGCTGGTGGCCGAGGGGGTCAGCCCGAGCTGAATGGCGGCCGCCTTGAAACTGCCGGTCCGCAGGATGGTCACGAACACCCGCAGGTCGGAAAATTCGATATGGTCGAGGAGAGACATGGATGAATTGAAATCACTTCAGGAATGAATCTGGCTCATCTTAAACCAAGCGCCCTCGCGCGTGGTGCGCGGTATAAATACGGTTTTCAACATGCTCGCAAGGAGTACGCACATGAAATCAAGACGCTTTGGCCGCACCGGCGCAGAAGTCTCGGAAATCGGATTTGGTGCCTGGGCCATCGGTGGCTCCTGGGGCGATGTCTCGGCACAGGATGCCAAGGCCGCACTGCACGCGGCGCTGGATGCAGGCGTGACATTCATCGATACAGCCGACGTCTATGGCGATGGCCGCTCCGAGCAGCTCATCGCGCAGGTATTGAAGGAACGCGGCGGCGCACGTCCGTTCGTGGCCACCAAGGCCGGCCGCCGCCTCTCGCCGCATGTGGCCAGCGGCTACAACAACAAGGACAATCTCACCGCCTTCGTCGACCGTTCGCTCAAGAACCTGGAGGTGGATTGCCTGGACCTGGTGCAACTGCACTGCCCGCCCACCGAGGTGTATTACCAGCAGGAAGTGTTCGCCCATATGGATGAGCTGGTAGCGGCCGGCAAGATCGCTCATTACGGCGTCTCGGTGGAGAAGGTGGAAGAAGCCCTCAAGGCCATCGAATATCCGAACGTGAAATCGGTGCAGATCATCTTCAACATCTTCCGCCAGCGCCCCATCGGCCTGTTCCTGCAGGAAGCGCAGCGCCGCGACATCGCCGTGATCGCCCGCGTGCCGCTGGCCTCGGGCCTGCTGACCGGCAAGATGAATGCGCAGACCACCTTTGCTGCCGACGACCATCGGCAGTTCAACCGGCACGGCGAAGCCTTCGATGTCGGCGAGACCTTCTCGGGCGTGCCGTATGACGTCGCGCTGGCCGCCGTGGAGAAGATCCGTGCGTTGCTGCCGCCGGGTGTTCCCATGGCGCAATTCGCGCTGCGCTGGATCCTGATGGAAAGCGGCATCAGCACCGTCATCCCCGGTGCGCGCAACGTCGCGCAGGCGCAGTCCAACAGTGCTGCCAGCGACTTGCCGCCGCTGACCGACGAGGTGATGCAGGCATTGCGCGAACTCTATCTGCACGACATTGCAGCGCATGTCCATCAACGCTGGTAATCTGTGGCCCCTCCCCTCATGTCACCAATAACAAGCAAGGACACCATGACACCCATCCAGCTAGCCATCGCCGGCGTCGGCAAGATCGTTTATGACCAGCATGCTCCGGCCATTGCCGGCAATGCTGATTTCAAGCTGGTCGCCACGGCCAGTCGCAACCACGGCATCGAGGGCGTGACGGCCTACAAGAGCATGGCCGAGATGCTGGCCTCGGGCACGGCCATCGAAGCCATCTCCCTGTGCATGCCGCCGCAGTACCGCTATGAAGCCGCACGCGAAGCGCTGGGGGCAGGCAAGCACGTCTTCCTGGAAAAGCCGCCCGGCGCCACGCTCTCCGAAGTCGAGTCGCTGAAGCACCTGGC
>NZ_JABXGG010000035.1:0-15510 GCF_022627875.1 Herbaspirillum sp. C7C8 | reverse complement strand
GGTAGGCACGATTGGACTCGAACCAACGACCCCTACCATGTCAAGGTAGTGCTCTAACCAGCTGAGCTACGCGCCTAACGAAGAAGCGAGAGTATAGGAGGCTTTTCAAAATTTGCCAAGGGGTAAATGATGAAAATGATAAAAAATTAAAAATAGTCCGCCTGTTTCACCAAGCATCCGGCCACCCTCCCCGCCATCCTCTCGCCATTCCTGCTGCCCGGCGAACTACTGCCGCTTGGCCTCGATCACGCCCTTGACCTCGCGAATGACCGTCAAGGCCTTCTGCAACTGCTCGGTCGACCCGATCTCGGCGGTGAAGGCCATGCGTGCATGGCCCTTCACGCTTTGCGTACTGACCCCGATCACATTGATCTTGTCGCGCAGGAAGATATCCGAGATATCCCGCAGCAGACCCTGGCGATCACTGGCCAGCACGAAGATATCGACCGGATACACCGTATCGCGCGCCGGTGCCCCCCAGGTGGTCTGGATGACGCGCTCGGGCGCATGCAGGCTCATCTCGGCGAAATTCTTGCAATTGACCCGATGGATGGAAACGCCCTTGCCACGTGTGACGAACCCAGCGATCACATCCGGCGGGGCCGGCTTGCAGCAGCGTGCCAGCTGGGTCAGCAGACCATCGGTCCCCACCACCAGCACCCCCGACTTGGCGCCCTGGACGATGCTGGAGGCGCGGCTCTTGCGGGTGATCAGGGCTTCGTCGTCAATCTCCGGCTTCTTTTCCTCGCCTTCGTGCAGCGCCTGCTCGACGTGGCGCAGGCTGAATTCTTCCTTGGCCAGCGCCAGACAGAGATCATCGACCTTGTCGAAACCCAGCTTCTGCGCCAGCTCTTCGAGATTGACGGCGGTCTTGCCTTCGCGCTGCAAGGTCTTTTCCAGCAGGCCACGGCCTACCGACAAGGTTTCCTGCTGCTCGATGGCATTGAACCAGGCGCGGATCTTGGAGCGCGTACGCGAACTGGCGGCATAGCCGGCACCCAGCCAGTCGCGCGAAGGACCCACGCCAGCGCCACTCTTGGCGGTGATGATTTCCACCGTCTGGCCGTTCTTGAGGGGGGTGTTCAGCGGCACCATCACACCATCCACCCGCGCGCCGCGGCAGCGGTGGCCGACGTCGCTGTGCAGGTGGTAGGCAAAGTCGATGGGCGTGGCGCCGCTGGGCAGTTCGATCACTCGCGCCTGCGGCGTGAGCACGTAGATGCGCTCGTCCAGCGTGGCCGACTTGAGCTTCTGCACCCAGTCGCGACGGACTTCTTCCTGATCCACCACGGCATCGGTGACTTCATTCTTCCAGGCCAGCAGCTGACGCAGCCAGGCGATTTTCTCGTCATATTTCTGCGCCGAGAAATTCGAGCCACCGCTTTCCTTGTAGCGCCAGTGCGCCGCCACGCCGTATTCGGCGAAGTGGTGCATCTCGTGCGTACGGATCTGCACTTCCAGCGCCCGGCCATCCTCGGCCATGACTACCGTATGCAGCGACTGGTAGCCGTTCTGCTTGGGACGCGAGATGTAGTCATCGAACTCTTCCGGAATCGGCGTCCAGATGTTGTGCACGATGCCCAGCACCGAATAGCAAGTCTTCACATCGTCGACGATGACACGGAAGGCGCGCACATCATAGAGCTCGGAAAAATCGATGGACTTGCCGCGCATCTTGTTCCAGATGCTGTAGATGTGCTTGGGTCGCCCGCTGACTTCGGCGCGAATGTCCTGCGCCGCCATCTCGGCGCGCAGGCGCTCAATCGCGTTGGCGACGAAGGCTTCGCGCTCCAGGCGCTTTTCTTCCAGCATCTTGGCGATGCGCTTGTAGGTCGCCGGCTCCAGGAAGCGGAATGACAGGTCTTCCAGCTCCCACTTCAACTGCCAGATGCCCAGCCGGTTGGCCAGCGGCGCGTAGAGGTCAAAGGTCTGGCGTGCGTACTGCGCGCTGGCTTCGTTCTCTTGCTTGGTCTCGGCAAAGTAGCGCAAGGTCGCCACGCGCGAGGCCAGGCGCACCAGCACCGCGCGCATGTCGGTGGCCATGGCCAGCAGCATCTTGCGCAAGGTTTCGACCTGGGCGGCGGCCTGCTGGGCGGCGTTCTTGCCGCGCAGGACTTCCTGGTGCTGGGGCTGGAAGCTCAGGCTGTGAAAGCGCATCAACTGGCGCACATTGCCCACCAGCTCGGCAATTTCCTTGCCGAAGCGTTCTTCCAGCTTTTCGTCCAGCTCGGGATGCAGCATCTGCGCCTCGAAAGCCAGGCCGGCGATGCGGGTGGCGGCATCGACGTTGAGCGCAGTGAGCACGGTGGCTACCGAGACGGCGAACTGCAGCGCATTCTGCCCGGACAGGATCTGCCTGTCGGCATAGAGCGGCTCGAGTTCGGCCAGTGCCTGCTCGACCCGCGCGACATCGTCAGGGCCGAGACCGGCGGTAATGGCTGCCAGGCCCTCGCCCTGGGTACTTGCTACCGAAACCATACCTGCTTACTTCTGGGCCGCGACGATGATGATTTCCACCAGCAGTTCGGGACGGGCCAGCTTGGCTTCAACAGTGGCGCGCGGCGGCGCGTTGCCGGGCGCGACCCACTCATCCCAGACCGCGTTCATGCCGGCAAAATCCTTCACATCGGACAGGAAGATCTGGCACGAAAGAATCTTGGTCTTGTCGCTGCCGGCCTCGGCCAGCAGACGGTCGATATGGCCCAGCACTTCGCGGGTCTGGCCTTCGATGTTCTGGGTGGCGTCTTCGGCGATCTGGCCGGCCAGGTAGACGGTACCGTTGTGGATGGCGACTTCGGAGAGACGCTTGCCGACGTGCAGACGTTGTACGGACATGAAATTTCCTTCGTAGTAAAACCCGGCGCCCGACGGCGCCGGCAATGACAAAAATGGATGCGATGCGTGCGGGGCGACGGCTCAGCCCAGCAGGAACTGCCGCGCCACCTCGATCTGCGGGGCGTGCATGAAGGTCGGTGCGTGGCCCACATCGGGCAACTCCACCAGCTTGGCCTTGGGGCCGCGACGCGTCATCTCCTGCGCCACTTCCGGCAGCAGCAGGTCGGACTGGGCGCCGCGTACCAGCAGGGTCGGACAGGCGATGGCGTCATAGGCCGCCCACAGCATCTGCTCGGCCGCCGTGGCGGCTTGCGGCGTGGTCAGCTTGAAGGGGACCGCCAGACCCAGGTCGTAGTGGCGCACCCACTTTCCCTCTTCATTCTGGCGCAGCACGTCCTTGGCCAGCTTGTGCCATTCTTCATCACTGTGCTGACCGAAGCTGGCCGAAATGGTCCGAATATACTGGGCGGCTTCCTCGAAGGTATCGAAGCGCACGTCCTGGCCGATGTAGTCGCCGATACGCGCCAGCGCGGCACCGTTGATGGACGGACCGATGTCGTTGAGCACCAGGCGGCGGATGGGGTTGCCCGGCAGCGAGGCCAGGCCCATGCCGATCAGACCGCCCATGGAGGTGCCGAACCAGTCGACGATCTCGGCGTCGGCGCGCGCCAGCAGGGTCACCATGTCGCTCACGTATTGCGGCACCGTATAGAACTGCGCATTGGCCAGACGGCCGGAACGGCCGCGTCCGACCACGTCGGGGCAGATCACCCGATAGGTATCGCAGAGCTCGCGGGCCATGCGGTCGAAATCGTCGGAGACCCGGGTGACGCCATGCACGCACACCAGTACATTGGGATTGCGCGCATCGCCCCACTCCTTGTAGGCCATGGTGTGCAGGCCGGCGGGAGAAATGCACTGCACTGTCTTGACTACGGCTTCAGTCATGGTGAGGGCTTTCCAGATGAACGAAGCCGTCATTCTACCCTTTCAGGACAGCTTGTCGGCTGGAAATGGCAAGCCGGAACAGGAGGGAATGCTGTCTGGCCAGTGCAAACAGGCCATCGGACATCACTGTTGCCGCTTCAAGAAAAATTCAGAATTTTCCGCAGGAAAAAACAAATGATGCAGCACAAGTCGCTGCTATAATGCGTCCCTTTTCCGGCGGCCCTCGCCGGCATCCCTCATGCCTGAGTGGTGAAATTGGTAGACACAGCGGACTTAAAATCCGCCGCTTACCCGGAAGGGGGCGTGCCGGTTCGACCCCGGCCTCAGGCACCAGACACCAGACACCGCCAATCATTCTTCTTCAGGCTCAGACCACCGCAGGCGGGTTTCCTGGACGAGCCGAGTGACTCAGCGCTTGAGCAACTCCAAGGCATCCTCGGCCACACTGCGCAGATTGGTAATGGTGGCGTTGAGCGCGGCCAGTTCGGCCGGTGTGGGCGGCTGGTCCATGCCGTTCTTGACCAGCGAAGCCTTGATGATGGTCGCGGCCATCTGCCACGCAGCCTTATTGTGTGCGTCCACCAACTCTCGCTGGATGCGCTCCAATTCCGCTTTCTGATTTTTATCCATGTTCCTTGACGAGGCCGGTTGCGAATTTGCCAGGCATCCCCGGCAGATTCATGATCGTCCCGATGGAAGACCACTCCCTTTGTTGGCCTAACATTACTTTCAGTCAGGCAATTCGACAAGTGATTTTACCTTCCTGATGATGACCTGCGCGTGTCTTCGTTTGCTGTTCTCATCAGGTGATAGGTCATCTGTTACCGATCTTTACCATCCGCCCAAACCCTGCGCTTCGTGAATCCTTTACAATTCACGCCACCCTTCACCGTTGCTGGAGATCCGCTGCATGCCGCGCCTGCGCTTTTCTATCCCGTTTCTCGTCATCACCACCGCCACTCTGGGCCTGACCGCCTGCACCACTGGCAAGACCGCCTTCTATCATCAGGAGGAATTCAGCGATACCAGCGCCTTCTCGCGCAGCTTCCCCGGCAGCGAGAAAGCGGTCTGCGAAGCGGCCCGGCGCGCACTGCTGGGCCAGGGCTATGTGATCAGCAAGTCTTCCGACAACACTCTGGATGGCAACAAGAGCTTCCAACCGGCCAGCGACAAGCACATGGAAATCGCCTTCCACGTGGTCTGCGCCTCCAATGGCAACGGCAAGAGCTCGACCATGTTCGCCAGCGCCACCCAGGATGGCTACGGTATCAAGAAGAGCAACAGCTCGGCCAGCCTGGGTGTGAGCGTACTGGGCTCGGTCTCGATGCCCTTTGCCGCCAGCGATGATTCGATGGTGCGCGTCTCCAGCGAAACCATCCGCTCGCCGGATTTCTATGACCGCTTCTTTGGGGCGGCCGAACGCTATCTGCTGGTGGACGTCGATGACGACACCGCGCCCGCCAAGAAATAAGGCATCAGCCGCTCCGGCAAGCCATCGGCGCCGGGATGAACGCAAAAATGGCGGCCGAAGCCGCCATTTCTCTTGCCTGCTGCCCGGGAATCAACGCCCCCAGTAGCCGTAGCCCGGGGGCGGCGGCGGACGGTGCCAGTGGCGGTGATGGCCACGAGGGTAGCCACGCTCCACATACACCGGTGCCGGTGCGTAATAAACCGGTGCCGGACGCACGTAGACCGGTGCCGGGCGCACATACACCGGCGGTGGCGCATACACGGGCGCCGGCTGCACGTACACAGGCTGCGGAGCCACGTAAGCGGGCACGCCGATATTGACGCCGATGGACACATGTCCGGCCATGGCCGGTGCTGCGGACAGACCGGCAACCGCAGCAAACACAGCCATGCCGGCCATCAGGGAAATCGACTTTTTCACGATAGCTCCTCGTTGTTCTGAATGACGTAGCGTGACTATATCCGCCGATTCCTGACAACTCTAGGCGAAAGCCGTAAGGGTTGTAAGCAAATGCTTCACAAACGTTAAGCGCAATGTGAAGAATGCTTAGATCCCCTGCCCTACCGAGTCCAGCATGCCTCGCGCGATCTCGCGCTCGCCCATGATGACGTGCTGGGCGCCATGCTTTTCCAGGTGTTCGATCTCGGCATCGGAGTGGGCGCGCGCCACCACCTTCAGTGCGGCATTGAGTTCCAGTGCATTCTCGATCACCTGGCCGGCTTCGAAGACTTCGGGAATCGCCACCAGCAGCCAGCGCGCCCGCTCCACGGCGGCGGCCTGCAACAGTTCGCTCTGGGCGGCATTGCCGTACAGCGCCGGCACGCCATCCTGGCGCAGTGCATCGAGATGCTCACGCTGCGCCTCGATCACCACGAAGGGCTTGCCCTGCGCACGCAACTGCTCACCGATCCCCCGACCGACGCGGCCATAACCGACCAGCACCACGTGGTCCTGCAGATCGACCGTAGGCGGCACGTCCTGCACGTCGGCGGGCTCGGCCTGGCGCGCCTCGTAGCGGTCCAGCAGCGAGAACAGCAGCGGATTGATCAGGATCGACAGGATGGCGCCCCCGAGGATCAGATCGCGCGCCATCGGCGAGAGCAGGTCCAGCGACAGGCCGAGTGTGGCCAGGATGAAAGAAAATTCACCAATCTGCGCCAGGCTGGCCGAAATGGTCAGCGCCGTCGAATTCGGGTGACCGAATGCGCGCACGATCAGCCAGGCGGCGGCCGACTTGCCGACCACGATGATGAGCACCGTCGCCAGCACCAGCAGGGGCTCGCGCACCAGGATCGAGGGATCGAACAGCATGCCCACGGAGACGAAAAACAGCACCGAGAAGGCATCACGCAGGGGCAGCGATTCTTCGGCGGCGCGGTGGCTCAGTTCGGATTCGGAGAGGATCATGCCGGCAAAGAAGGCGCCCAGTGCAAAGGACACGCCAAACACGTAAGCCGATCCCAGCGCAAAGCCCAGTGCAATGGCCAGCACGGCCAGGCGGAACAGTTCACGCGAGCCGGTATCGGCGATGCGTTCCAGAATCCACGGAATGACGCGACGTCCGACGATGAGCATCACCGCCACGAAGGCCACCACCTTGCCCAGCGTCAGCCCCAGGGTCAGCAGCACGGCGTTGCCGGAAAGCGCCTCGCCCTTGCCCCCCAGGATGCCGGAGAGCGCAGGAATGAGCACCAGCGCCAGCACCATGGCGATATCCTCGACGATCAGCCAGCCCACGGCAATGCGGCCGCGCTGGGTTTCGACCAGGCGACGTTCCTGCAATGCCTTCAACAGCACCACGGTACTGGCCACCGACAGCGCCAGGCCAAACAGGAAGCCCTCACCGAACGGCCAGCCCAGCAGCCAGCCCAGGCCCATGCCGAGCAAGGTGGCGATGGCGATCTGCGCCACTGCACCTGGAATGGCGATGTTCTTGACCGACAGCAGGTCCTTCAGGGAAAAGTGCAGACCGACGCCGAACATCAGCAGGATCACCCCGATCTCGGCCAGTTCCTGGGCCAGGTCGGCGTCGCCCACGAAGCCAGGCGTGAAGGGGCCGATGGCGATACCGGCTACCAGATAGCCGATCAGGGGCGGCATCTTCAGACGATGGGCCAGGGTCCCGAAGATGAAAGCCAGGACCAGGCCGGCGACAATGGTGGCGATCAGGGGAGTGTGATGGGGCATCAGTCAGGATTCCTTTCTAAGGTGGATGAATTTGTTGGAGATGACTGTGTCACTGGCTGCCGGACGGCTTCCTGCCTGCGCGCAAACTCAGGCAGGAAGCTTCACAAAGACTAACACGCGCATGAATACGCGGGCATGACAGCCACGCAGGCGCCGCCGCTGGCGGGCCGCACTTGGCGCGGTGCGGTCCGCCAGCATGGCATCAACGTGCAGCCTGCAGGGCGGCGATGCGCGACTCCAGCGGCGGGTGGCTGGAGAACAGGCCCAGCCACGACTCACGGCCGGAGATGCCGGAGGCCTGCAAGTTCTGCGGCAGGCCATCGGACTGCAGGCCACCCAGGCGGCGCAGCGCGTTCATCATCGGCACCTTGCTGCCCATCAGGGCTGCGGCACCGGCGTCGGCGCGGTATTCGCGCTGACGCGAGAAGTACATGACGATGATGCTGGCCAGGATGCCGAAGACGATTTCACAGACGAACACGGTCACCATGTAGCCGATGCCGGGGCCGCTGTTCTCTTCGTTGTTGCGGCGCAAAAAAGAGTCGACGAAGTAGCCGACGATGCGCGCGAAGAACATCACGAAGGTATTGACCACGCCCTGGATCAGGGTCAGCGTGACCATGTCGCCGTTGGCGATGTGGGCCACTTCATGGGCCAGCACGGCTTCCACTTCTTCCTTGGTCATGCCTTGCAGCAGGCCGGTGGACACCGCCACCAGCGAATTGCTCTTGCTGGCGCCGGTGGCAAAGGCATTGGGCGGGCCGTCATAGACCGCCACTTCCGGCATGGGCAGCTGGGCGCGGGTGGCCAGGGTCTGGACGGTCTGCAGCAGCCACAGCTCGGTGGAATTCTGCGGCTGCTCGATCACGCGCGCGCCGGTGGACCACTTGGCGATGGTCTTGGACATGAACAGCGAAATGAAGGAACCGCCAAACCCCATCAGGCCGCAAAACACCAGCAGCATGCCGAAGTTGAGACCGTTGGCTGTGAGGTAGCGGTTCACACCGAGCAGACTGGCGGTGAAGCTCAAGACCAGCATCACGGCCAGGTTGGTGACGAGGAACAGAACAATGCGTTTCATGGTTTTTCCTGGTAAACGAAAAGGTGCCGTGCACGTCCGGCGGCACGGCGGGTCAGACAATGGGAAGCAATGATGGGAATGGCGCGATGGCGTACAAGGGTGCCGCCGCGTCTGCGTCCTGCCCTGCGGCAGTGGCGCACCAGGGAAGGCTCAGGCCAATGGAGGAGGACGCAACTGGTCGTGCAGGTAGGACGACCAGTTCAGGCTTGCCGCAAAGGCGTGGGGAAACGGAAACCAGTGCAGTCCGGGCGTGGCGATGGGCGCCGGCAAGGCCGGATCTTCCAGCTCGCCCTGAGCGGTGGGCTGGTCATCGTCGTCGGTACCGGACGGAAGTTCATCGGCCGGTGCGATAGCGGCACCAAGGAGATCTGCCGCAGCGTGCCAGGAACTGGCAGCCGCCGCCTGACAGACCTGTTCGCCGACATGTCCGCCCCCCTGCGATGCTGCGGAAAGCGATACCTGCAACTGCTCGCGCAACTGTTCACGCAGCTGTGGCTCTCCCGTGGCTGCCAGCAATTGCAGCGGGATCAGCAGAGTCAGCAGCAGGAGCAGCAGTCGGCGCATCAAACCCATCGTGAAGGAAAAAGTAAAAACAAGGTGCATCGCCCGGCAGCATCCGCCCCCCGTTCGCCAGGCTCTTGTCAGCATGAACGGATGCGCATTATACGCAAAATCGCCGCCCCGCCCTGCCAGCCGGTTCCCCCCCGGAAACCAAGCCATACGGCAAGTTATCCACAAAAGCTGTGAACAAGCCTGTTGATAAGCACGCCGACTGTTTCTGACATGCTTGCTCAGCAAGGGTTTCCTATAAATTGCTCTTGTTTTACACAAAAGTGAAGAAATTTCCTCAGTACCTGCCCGCCGGCGGGCTCAATCGGTGGCCACTACCTTGTTGCGGCCACCCAGCTTGGCGCGGTAGAGCGCCGCATCGGCGGCCGCCATGAGCAGGCGTCCATCCGGGTCGCTTTGTACCAGACGGGTGCACACCCCGATGCTGATGGTTACACGGTGCGCCACCAGAGACTTGGCATGCGGCTCGGCCAGCGCATGTACGGTCTGGCGCAGCGATTCGCCCACCTCGGCCGCCTGGCCGGGCGACAGGCCTTCCATGAGCAGGATGAATTCTTCCCCTCCGTAACGCGCCAGCAGATCGCCCGGGCGCTGCAACTGACCCTGCAAGGCGGCCGCCACGCGCTTGAGCACCTGGTCGCCAGGTCCATGACCGTAATGATCGTTGTAGTGTTTGAAGAAATCGACATCCACCATGAACAGCGACAAGGTCCCGCCCGCCTGCCCCATGCGCTGCAAGGTCCGGGCGTAGTGTTCATCAAAATGGCGGCGGTTGTGAATGCCCGTCAGACCGTCGGTGCCGACCTGGCGCTTGAGCACGTCGGAGTGCGACTGCAGCATCTTCTCGCGGCGCACGGAGTTGCTGGCGTCGCTGATCTGGACCAGGCACAGGCGTTCTCCTCGTGCGTTATCCAGCGCAGTGAGCACCACTGATTGCACCATGCGCGCCGGTGTGGCGGTGGTGACATGATCCGGGTACAGCGGCAGCGGTGCCCGATGCAGGGCGCTGGAGAGCACCGCCGGCAATCCATAGCCCAGGGTGCTGTCGATGGCCCGCAACAGCGCCGGCGAGATGCGCTCCGCGAACACCTGGTCCAGACGCGCACCCAGTGCCTGTTGCGTCGGTACGCGGCTATGGCGTGCCACCCAGGCGTTCCAGAGCAGGATGTGCAGTCCGGCATCGAGCATGATCAAGCCGCCGTGGAGCTGATCGAGCACCTCCTCGGCGCTGAAGCGCGGTACCACGGCAGTGCTCATGCCAGACCGATCTTGCCCAGGTAGCGCTGCACGTGCCCCACCAATGCGTGCAGCGAGGTGGAACTGAGCAGGAAGATGAGGTGACCATCGGTCTGGTGCTTCTCGATCACCAGATCGATGTGCAGCACCAGCACGAAGCTGTCCTCGCCCTGCGCGCCGGCCAAACGCATCGAGATATCCTCGGAGGACGACACCAGGTATTGCGGCAAGGCGCTGTTGAGCGTGATCTCCAGCATGTCGGCCATGGCCGAGAGGCAGGCATTGAGGATGATGTTGCCCAGCTCGCACATGGCTTCGCGCTCGAACTCGGCCAGATCCTCCAAGCTCATCTGCGAGCCCATCATGTCGCGCACGATGGACAGCGCACGATCCTCGGTAAAGAGCAGTACCGCCTCCGCATCGAAGGGGCCATCGAAGTTCTGGCTCACCGTGGCAAAGCGTCCGCGCGAGCGCGGCAGCACCCGTTCGTCGATGGCTCCGGTACGCAGCACTTCCACCGAGGGGACCGACAGCCGCACCTCGTCGCCGACGATTTCGGACAGACTCTGTGCCGCCCGTCCGGCACCGACGTTGAAGATCTCGGTGAGAGCGTCGCGCTCGATTTCGTTGAGAATGCTCACGACTGGCCCCGGAAATGCTGCAGCGCCTGGCCGATCGATTTTTCCGTGACCGGCTTGGCCACGAACAGAGCGCCCAGCTGCTGGGCGCGGGTCTGCACTGCTTCCTGGATATTGGCCGAGAAGATCGCGATGCGCACCGCCGGATGCGCTTGCAGGATATGGGCAGCCGCATCGGTGCCGAGCATGCCGGGCATGTTGATGTCCATCGTGCAGTAGTCGGGTACCCGTTGCTGCACCAGGGCGATGGCCTCCTCGCCCGTTCCCGCTTCCATCACCTGCCAGTCAGGATGCACGGCCAGGACATTGGCCTTGATCACCATGCGCGACACCTTGCTGTCATCGACGATGAGGAGGGTCTTGCCGCTGTCATTGCTTGCCATCTTGATTCACCTTGAACATCAAAAATCTGAAAAATGCTGACATGTTGTCATTTGTTAAAAATGATAAATCAAAAGCAACATGCTTCGTATGAGGGAATTCCTGATACGAAGCAATCTGCATCATGGAAAGCATGAAAAAAAGACCTGGAGGCCTCTGCCTCGTGGACCCTAGCGGGTGGAGGTGGAGGTGGCGCAGGCGTCCAGCGCAAGCAGGCGGGCATGGGCAATCTCGCCGCGATGGGCTGCGGCGTGCAGGGCGATGTCCCGGAAAGCGTCTGCATCGGGCCGGGCTGCCGTCCCCTGCTCTGCACGCCATGCGACACAGGCGTGCAGCATGCGGACGGTGCCGGCGTGACAGACCACAACTGCGCCGTCGGCCGATGTCGCCAGCAGGTCATTGAAGGCTGCCCACATGCGCTGCGCAACGGCGGTCAAGGTCTCGCCACCGCCGGGCGGGTAGCCGGCAAGGTCGGCATTCCATGCCTCCACTTCAGCCCAGGGAATATCGTCCCAGAGGCGCAGCTCCCACTGGCCGAAATCCATTTCCTGCAGGCGCGAATCCAGCCTCGGGGCAGGCTGCCCGACTGCCGTAGCCAGTGCCTGTGCCAGGCGCGCACAGCGCTGCAGCGGGCTGCTGACCCAAGGCCAGTCGCGCGGCAGGGCCCGCACCTGAGGCAGCAGTTGTGCCACACTTTGCGCCAGCGCGTCGGGAGCGACGGCGATGTCGCTGCGCCCATAGCAGGTGCGCTTGTCCAGCTGAGGCTGAGGGTGGCGAATCAAATGCAGCTGCATGGATCAGGCACGCCACCAGGACGGCAGCGTGGCCAGCGCGCCCAGATAAAAGGCCGTTTCACTCAATTGCTGGACCGCGCCCAGGCCGTCTCCGGTATAGCCCCCCAGGCGCCGCTGGAATCGCCAGGCCAGCCAGGCTGCCGCCATCGCCGCCAGCAGCACACCGGCAACGATGCGTTGCCAGGACATCATGCCCAGCACGATCACGCCCATCACCGGCAGCACCGCAAACACGGTCGCCAGCAGAAATTCTCCATGACGCATCTGCTGCGCCAGTGGCTTGACCTTGCCCTCTTCCCGCACGTAATCCATACGCCAGATCAGGCAGGTGGCCAGCCAGCGTGACAGCGGATGCGCCATGCCCAATACCGCCAGCACCTGCAACGGCAGCAGCGCCTGCAAGGCCGCCAGCTTGGTCAGCAACAGCGCGATGATGCCGATCACGCCATAACTGCCCAGGCGCGAATCGCGCATGATCTCCAGCGCACGCTCACGGCTGACCGCACCGCCGAGGCCATCGCAGACATCGGCGAAGCCGTCCTCATGGAACGCCCCGGTGAGCCAGATACCGGCGACGGTGGACAGCAGCACTGCCACCGGCTGCGGCCAGAGCTGCGCCGCCAGCAGATACACCAGGGCGCAGGCCCAGGCCACGATCCAGCCGACCAGCGGGAAGTAGCGCGTGGCATGCTGCAGCCAGTGCGGCTCAAAGCCCACCCAGCGCGGGATAGGGAGCCGTGTGAAGAATTGCAGCGCCGTGAAGAACAGACGCAACTGGTACAGCAGCCCTGTGCTGTGCGGTGGTGGCGATGAGGTGAACTCTTTTTCAGACATGCTTTTCGCTGACGCTGGCCGAGGAAAAGGTCGCCATGCGTTCCAGGAAATTGACCGCAGCACGCAGCAGCGGCAAGGCCAGGGCGGCACCGGTGCCCTCGCCCAGGCGCAGGTCCAGCTGCATGAGCGGCGTGGCGCCCAGGTGCTGCAGCATGCGGCGGTGGCCGGCTTCGTCGGAGCAATGCGAGAACACGCAGTACTCCAACACCGCCGGCTGCAAGGCGGCCGCCACCAGCAGCGCCGAGCTCACGATGAAGCCGTCGATGAGCAACACCTTGCGCCGCCGTGCAGCAGCGAGCATGGCGCCGGTCATGAAGGCGATCTCGAAACCGCCCAGTGCCGCCAGACGTTCCAGCGGTGCGCTCGCCCGGCCATGCAGGTGCAGCGCACGGGTGACGGCATCGGCCTTGCGGGCGATACCCCGGGCATCCAGGCCGGTACCGGCCCCTACGCATTCTTGCACCGGCACACCGGTAAAGGCAGCCATCAACGCGGCCGCCGCGGTGGTATTGCCGATCCCCATTTCCCCGAAGCCCAGCACATCCGTTTGCAGCGCCTCGGCAAACTGCATCCCGGCCTGCAGCGCAGAGGCGCATTGCTGCGCCGTCATGGCGGGGGCCTGGCAGAAGTTGGCGGTACCGGGCGCGATCTTGCGATCAAGCAGGCCGTCGCGCACGCCGAAATCGTGATTGACGCCGGTATCGACGATGTAGAGCGCGCATTCGTTCTGACGTGCAAAGACATTGATCGCCGCGCCACCGGCAAGGAAGTTCTCGACCATCTGCCAGGTCACGCTTTGCGGATAGGCCGAGATACCCTCCGCAGTCACGCCGTGGTCGCCGGCGCACACCACGATGGCGCTCTGGCGCAGCACGGGATGATCGCTACCCTGGATCAGGCCGATCTGGCGCGCCAGGCGTTCCAGCGTACCGAGGCTGCCCAGGGGCTTGGTCTTGTCATTGATGCGCGCCTCCAGACGGCACGCCAGGGTGGCATCGAAGGGAGAGGCAATGGCGGGAATCTGCATGTAAGGACGCTCGGCGCGCGGGGCGCGGCAGGATCAAGGGAGCGTCAGTATACGAGATCGCCGCTGCCTGCGGCACGGCGCCCACAAGAAAGGGAGCCCGCAGGCTCCCTTGGCTCCCTTTCTTGCCGGTGATCGCAGCCGCCCCGCTTCAGGCCCTGGCAGCAGCCTTGTCGAGTACGCCGAAGATGGTCGAGGCCAGTTCGTTGGCTTCGAACTTGGCGACATAGGCATCGCCCCCCACGCTCTTGACGTGGTCCTCGTTGGCCGAACCGGAGAGCGAGGAGTGGATGATGACGGGGATGTTCTTCAGGAAATCCTCGCGCTTGATGTTGCGCGTGAGCGTGAAACCATCCATTTCCGGCATTTCCAGGTCGGTCAGTACGAAGGAGATCTTGTCGGCAATCGGCTTGCCCTCGGCGCGTGCTTCCCTGGCCAGCTTTTGTATCTTTTCCCAGGCGTCCTTGCCGGTGACGTGCATCTCGAACGGGATTTCCATGGCCCGCAAGCCCTGCTCGATGAGCGAACGCGCCACCTTGGAGTCATCGGCAGCGATGGCCACAGCACCGGGGCGCAGGCCGTGGCCGGTGCTCTTTGCCAGCTGTTCCATCTTCATGTCGCGGTCGCTGGGCATGATCTCATGCAGGATCTGCTCCACGTCCAGCACCTGGGCCAGGCGACTGGTGTCCTTGTCCTGATCCAGGCGCGCGATGCTGGTGACGAAGGCACCACCGCTACTGGTTTCGGCTGACAGGACCTGACTCCATTCCAGGCGCACGATCTCGTCCACCGATTCGACTGCAAAGGCCTGGGTACTGCGCGCATATTCGGTGACCAGCAGGATGTTCAGTCCGGTCTTGGGCACACAGCCCACCACCGCCGGCAGGTCGATCACCGAAATGATCTGGCCGCGGATGTTGACCATGCCCAGCATCGGCGATTGCGTGCCCGCCGCCTTGGTCACCGGCGGCATGGGAACGATTTCACGGATCTTGAAAACGTTGATGCCGAACAGCTCGGAACGCTCGCCGTGAGGATCCGCCCCCAGACGGAACAACAACAGCTCGAATTTGTTGGATGCGGTGAGATTGGTTCTTTCATCAATCTCTTTTTGAAAATTGTCCATGCCCCTTCCCCCCCGGATACAAATAATTTAGACAGGCAAACCCTGCCTCAGCAATGTAGTGGGGAAAGATGGCCGTGGCAATCAGGCAATCACTGATAGCCGACATTTTTGACCTTGGGCAATGGAGCACATGCCGAAATACCACGCTTGCCCGCCGCAGGGAAGACGCTGCGTTCCGCCTGATCGAGGCAGTGCCCGGATGGTGCGCTCAAGGCTGTGCAAGAGTACGGGGCAATGACAGGGGTACAGCACAATGAAATGGGGTGCCGAAATGAAAAGAGGAAGCCCGAAGGCTTCCTCTTTCAATTTGGAGCGGGAGAAGAGTCTCGAACTCTCGACCTATACCTTGGCAAGGTATCGCTCTACCAACTGAGCTACTCCCGCA
>NZ_JABXGG010000034.1:0-16487 GCF_022627875.1 Herbaspirillum sp. C7C8 | reverse complement strand
GTGCAACCTTCAGGTGCGGGGCGCGGGCCACGCTGAGGACTTGCGCGGCGGTGAGGTTGAAGCCGTCGATGGTGATGGTGTGCATGTGATGAGTTCTCTCTGACATGATCGTGTGCGATTACTTGGCCCCGGCCTGGAACCAGGCGGCGACTTCAGCGCGTTCCGCATCGGTCATCTGGGTCATGTTGGCCAGCGGCATATCCTTGGTCTGGACGGCGCGCTGGAAGATCTTGGCCGCGTGCTGACGGATCAGCTCAGGCGTCTGCAACATCATCCCCGCCGGGGCGGTGGCAAAGCCGGCCTGGGTCGGCTTGTCCGAATGGCAGCTGGCGCAACGCTGGGTAATGATGGCCTGGATGCGGGCGAAGTCCGGTGCGGCGGCAGCGACCGGTGCCGCACCCGCAGCAGCAGGTGCCGCCAGGGGCGTCACCGGACGCGGCGCAATCGCCACCGCCACGCCCAGCAACAGGGCCACGCCGGCGATGGGATAGGCCACCACCACGCGGCCCTTGTGTCGCAAATTGAAGAAGTGACGAATCAGCACACCGGCCGCCATGATCGCCGCCAGCACCAGCCAGCTGTGGGCGTGCGTATAGGTCATCGCATAGTGGTTGCTGATCATGATGAACAGAATGGGCAAGGTGAAGTAGTTGTTGTGCACGCTGCGCTGCTTGCCCTTGCGACCATGGACGGGATCCGGCGAGCGGCCCGCCTTCATTGCCTCCACCAGCTTGCGCTGCCCCGGGATGATGACCATGAGCACATTGCCGACCATGATGGTGCCGATCATCGCGCCCACGTGGATATAGGCCGCGCGGCCCGACAGCAGGTGCGTGAGCAGATAGGCCACCGCCACGATGAAGACGAACATCACCAGCCCCAGCAGCCCTTCGCGCTTGCCCAGTGGCGACTTGCACAGCAGGTCGTAGACGATCCAGCCCAGCACCAGCGTACCGATGCCCACGCCCACTGCTTGCGGACCGGTGAGGTTGGCCACCGACTTGTCCACCATCATGGCCGAGGCATTGAAGTAATACACGATGAACAGCATGGCCACGCCGGTGATCCAGGTGGCATAGGCTTCCCACTTGAACCAGTGCAATTCCTCGGGCAGTTCGGCCGGGGCCACCAGATACTTTTGCGGATTGTAGAAACCACCGCCGTGCACCGCCCACAGTTCACCGGAGACGCCCTTCTTCTCCAGATCGCTGCCCGGCTTGGGCGGGCGGATGGAGTTGTCCAGCCAGACGAAATAGAACGAGGCACCGATCCAGGCGATGCCCGTGATCAGATGCAGCCAGCGGACCAGCAGATTGGCCCAGTCGATGCCATATGAAACCAGGAGTGCTTCCATGTCTTCCCCACGCAGGATTGCTGTCCGCCACCGCGACCTACTCCGGACAGGCGAGGCATTGCCTCAGGAATGGGCCGCCATGAAAGTCTTCCCCTCGCCCTGCGTGTACCAGGGCTGCAACTGGATGAGTGGAGTGAAGGCTTCCCGCGCGCCGGGAAGCGCAGGCGTCCTGATGACGCCGTGGCTGGTCTCCCGTCGTGCTGCCGCTACGACCCGATGGCTGGTGCCATCTGTTTTTTTGGCCGCCCTGCTGATGCGGGACGGTTGCACGAACGATAAACGCGGGGACTGCACAAAACATGGTCATCAACGTATATTTGACATACGAATGACGATATACAAAAATGCCCCCTGGATGTGGGACGCTTGCGCTCGCATCCCGCCAGGCCGCCGCCCGAGCCGGTCTGGGCAAACGACAACGATAATGCGCCTGCCCCGATGCAGCCGCCCCAGAGTGAACGAAAAACCGTCACCTGTCCCGCACCACAAGACCCCGGAGACATTCCCATGTCCAGGCTGCCTGACCATCTCGACATCCACCTCATCCGCATTCTTTATCTCCTGCTGTGCGAGAAAAACGTCTCGCGGGTGGCCTTGAAACTGAACCAGCCGCAGCCCTCCATCTCGGCCTCCCTGCGCAAGCTGCGCGAACTCACCGGTGACCCGCTGCTGGTGCGCGGTGCGCGCGGCATGGTCCCGACCCAGCATGGCGAGAGCCTGTTGAAACCGGCCAAGCGCATCCTCGACGAGACCGAACGCCTGTTCGTGCCCAAGACCGCCTTCGTACCACAAGAGGAGGAGCGCACCTTCCACATTGCCGCGCCGGACTACATGAACACGCCCTTCTTCACCGAAGTGATCGCCCGCCTGCGCCGCGAGTCGCCGCGCAGCCGCATCGTCATCCATGCGCTGGGTCCGGATACCGATTACGTGCGCCTGCTCTCCGACGGCGAGCTGGATCTGGTCATTGCCAACTGGGACGAGCCGCCCGCGCACCTGCATCTCTCCAAGCTGTTCGATGATCCCATCGTCTGCCTGATGCGCGCCGACTGCGCCTATGCCAAGCGCACCGCGCGCGATGCCATGCGCATCGAGGACTATCTCTCGCTGCCGCATGCAGCGCCCTCGCAGATCCTGCCCGGCTACCACGGCACCATCGACACCTTCCTGGAAAAGCAGAACCTGCATCGCAACGTGGTGGTGGAATCGGCGCACTTCCGCATGCTGCCCTACATGGTGGCGCAAACCGACCTGGTGCTCACAGCAGGCCAGCAGTTCGCCAGCTTCTACGAAAAGCTCCTGGGCCTGAAAAGCTACACGGTGCCGATCAAGTTCCCGCCCCTGCGTTTTTACCAGCTGTGGCATGAGCGGGTGCATCAGGCGACCGAGCACAAATGGCTGCGCGCCCAGGTCAGCGCGGCGGCCAAGATGATGGCGCAGGGCCGCGCCTGAACCGGTGCCGGGCCGCTGCGGCAAAGGAAACGGGCGGTCCGGCATATATCGGCGGCGCGCCTGCCGGTATGCCGGGACTTATATATCGCACTGACCGGATTGCATTAGTATCGCCAGCAACAGGCCGGTATCCGCACAAAGACAGCACCAAGACGCGGAACACGGTACTGGGCCGGAACCACCTTCAAGCGGCAAGGCACGCCCTCCTGGCAACACGGAGACACAATACGGGCGCGGTCACATGCCAGGTTCCATCGATAAAAAAATACCAGGAGACAACCCCATGCAAGCCGCTCGCCATCCGGTGGATGAACGCCTACCGCTATTCAAGCTCTTTGCCCTCGGCATGCAGCATGTGCTGGTGATGTATGCCGGCGCCATTGCCGTGCCGCTCATCATCGGCGGCGCGCTGAACCTGCCCAAGTCCGAGATTGCCTATCTCATCAGTGCCGACCTGTTCTGCTGCGGCCTGGTGACCATCATCCAGAGTGCCGGCATCTGGAAGTTCGGCATCCGCATGCCGGTGATGATGGGCGTGACCTTCGCCGCCGTGGGGCCGATGGTCGCCATGGCCAACGACCCGCAACTGAACATCCTGCACATCTATGGGGCCGTGATTGCGTCCGGCGTCTTTTGTATCCTTGCCTCTCCCTACATGAGCAAGCTGATGCGCTACTTCCCGCCGGTGGTGACGGGCACCGTCATCACCGTCATCGGGGTCTCGCTCATGGGCGTGGGCATCAACTGGGCGGCGGGTGGGCAACCGGTGATCGGCAAGCTGGTCGACGGGGTCTTCGTGAAGGTCCCCAATCCCGACTACGGCTCGCCGCTGTCGCTCTCGATTGCGGCGGTGGTGCTGGTCTCGATCCTGCTCATCACCAAGTACACACGGGGATTCATCTCCAACATTTCGGTGCTCATGGGCATGGTGGTCGGGTTCGTGATTGCCTTTGCCCTCGGCAAGATCAGCTTTGACGGGCTGGATGCGGCGGACTGGTTCGCCTTCATCCAGCCCTTTCACTATGGGCTGCCGCAATTCGACATCGCCTCCATCATCAGCATGTGCCTGGTGATGATCGTGACCATGATCGAATCGACCGGCATGTTCATGGCACTGGGCGACATCGTCGGCCGCCGCATCGACGACCGCACCCTGGCCAGCGGCTTGCGCGTGGATGGCCTGGGCACGGTGATCGGGGGACTGTTCAATACCTTCCCCTATACCTCCTTCTCGCAGAACGTCGGGCTGGTCGGCGTGACGGGAATTCGCAGCCGTTTCGTCTGCGTGGCAGCCGGGGTGATCCTGATTGCCTTCGGCCTGTTCCCCAAGATGGCGCACGTGGCCGCATCGATTCCGCAATTCGTGCTGGGCGGGGCCGGCATCGTGATGTTCGGCATGGTGGCAGCGACCGGCATCAAGATCCTCTCCAAGGTCGATTTCCACGGCAACCGCAACAATCTTTTCATCGTGGCCATCAGCATTGGCGTGGGCATGATCCCCATCGTCGCCCCGACCTTCTTCGACAAGATGCCGCATCTGCTGGGCACCATCTTCCACAGCGGCATCCTGCTGGCCTCGGCCATGGCGGTCGGTCTGAACCTGTTCTTCAATGGCCGTGGCAGCGAAGAGGACGTGGCCCGCTATGCGGTGGCGGCGGCGCAGAGCTCGGACCACTGAAACGCGGCCGCCGAGATATGCCGCCGTGCATAGCGCCCAGATGAAACCGTTGATGCCATCCGGGCCAAGATGTTTTAAAGTCTCATCTGCGCCGCAGACCGCACCGGGCGGGCTTGGGCGCAGAGCGTGAGACGACAGCCGCAGACAACAATCGGCACCGACAATCCTGATTTTCAGATGGGAGTATTGGCGCGGACTTGCGGCATCACCCATGAACACAGCGAGGGAGCCGGCGGCGCGCCGACCGGCCAGCACATGACGACGACACTGGAACAACTGAACGCAGCCGAGACTTCGGCCTTCATCGCCGCCCTGCACGGCATTTACGAGCACTCTCCCTGGATTCCCGAGCGGGCTGCGCTGCAGCGTCCTTTCCGCAATCTGACTGCCTTCAAGCTGGCCTTGCACAAGGTCGTGACCGACGCCAGCCGCGCCGAGCAGCTGGGCCTGATCCGGGCCCACCCCGAACTGGCTGGCCGCGCCGCCATTGCCGGCGAGCTGACCGCCGAATCTACGGGAGAGCAGGCCAAGGCCGGATTGAATCTGTGCACCCCGGAAGAATTTGCCCGCCTGCAACAACTCAATGCCGACTACAACGCAAAGTTCGGCTTCCCTTTCATCCTTGCGGTGAAGGGCCCCACCGGTGCGGGCCTCACGCGCCAGCAGATCATCGCCACCTTTGCCCGCCGCCTGCGCAACCAGCCGGAAGACGAATTGCGTGAAGCCCTGCGCCAGATCGGCCGCATTGCCGAGATGCGCATCAACGACCTGCTGGGCTATCGTCCGGCGATGGGCGCGATGGTGATGCAGTGGGCAGAAGAGATCGGCGCCTTGTCCGAAGACGAAGGAGCGCTGACCTGCACCTATCTCACCGAAACGCACCAGCGCACGGCAGAGCAGATTGCGCAATGGATGCGCGAGGCCGGCATGCACGTGCATATCGATGCGGTCGGCAACGTGGTGGGGCGATATCTTTCCACGGATCCGCAGGCCAAGACCCTGCTGACCGGCTCGCACTACGACACGGTGCGCAATGGGGGCAAATACGATGGACGCGAGGGCATCCTGCTGCCCATCGCCGTGGTGAAGCATTTGCATGAACGTGGCGAGACCTTGCCTTTCCATTTTGAGGTGATCGGTTTTTCGGAAGAAGAAGGTGTGCGTTTCAAGAGCACCTTCCTGGGCAGCAATGCGGTGACCGGCCATTTCGACATGAAGCTGCTGGAGTTGCAGGACAAGGATGGCATCAGCATGCGCGAGGTCATCACCAGGGCGGGTCATGATGTCGCGGCCATCCCGCAGATCGCGCGCGACCCGGCCGACATCCTGGGCTATGTGGAGGTGCACATCGAGCAGGGACCGGTGTTGCTCAATCGTGATTTGCCGGTAGGCATCGTCACCTCGATTGCGGGCAGCTCGCGCTATCTGGTGGAATTGAAGGGTGTAGCCAGCCATGCCGGCACCACGCCGATGGACATGCGCAAGGATGCGGCCGCCGCGGCGGCGGAGATCATCCTGGCTGTGGAGCAGCGTTGTTCGCAGGACCAGCATGCCGCGCTGGTGGGCACGGTGGGGCAGTTGCAGGTACCGCGCGGGTCGACGAATGTGATTCCGGGCGCGTGCCAGTTGTCGCTGGACATTCGTGCGGCCGAGGATGGGGTGCGTATTGCGGCGGTGAAGGACATCCTGGGCAAGATCGAAGAGATTTGTGCTCGCCGCAGCATTGACTTCAAGCTCGAAGAGACCTTGAGCGCCCCGGCTGCGCCGTGTGCGCCGTGGCTGATGGATCAGTTGCGCGCCGCGACGGAGCGTGCGGGGGTGACGCCGTTCGAGTTGGCTTCCGGAGCGGGGCATGATGCGATGGCGATTGCGAAGCTGACGGATGTCTGCATGTTGTTTACGCGTTGTGGCAATGGCGGCATCAGCCACAATCCGTTGGAGACGATGACGGCGGATGATGCGGAGGTCTCGGGGCAGATTTTGCTGGATTTCCTGCGCAGCTTTGAGGCGAAGCGCTAATGATTTATATGATTTAACCGGCGGTGCGTCTTCGATACGCGGCGGTGCCGCTACTCAGTCCGAACGGGAGTTTGAGCACCTGACCGCACGAAGCCGCAGGCGAGGAAGACAAATGCGATGCCGAAGGCGAGGAAGACAATGGCGATGCCGAAGGCGAGCCCGAGTGGACGGTCCCCATAGAGCCAGCCGTCGCAGCGGGGCGAAAAGTGGATCAGAAGAATAGTCGGAGCGAAGCGACTCTATTCTTCCCACTTTTCGCTTCGCTGCGACGGGGACCCTCCGCAGGAGGGCTGGCTCTTTGGGGTCGCCTTCTTTTGCTTACTTTTCTTGGCGAGACAAGAAAAGTGAGCGGCTGCCGGGCCGCTCCCGGCGCGTTCTCCCGACCGGAGAAAGATAGGCGTTGAGCTAGAGCGCAGGAAGAAATTCCGTGCAGACTACCCAAAACACAAAACACAAAACAGCAAAACAGCAAAACACCAGCATTAAGCAACTCTTAACGCTAACCAGAAACAGCATTAAACGGACCTAAACCCTCCCAACAACCCCACCCGTCGCAGTCGTTAATAGGGCAAGAAAGGGACTCCCCCCTGTCACCTGCGCCGACCCGCATTCAATCACATCAACAAGGAAGCCAAGAAGGAGTCCAACCATGCAAGAGCAAGCAACAGGCAAGACGCTGTTGATCAGGAACGCACGCGTCCTGGTCACCATGAACGAAGGCCGTGAAGAGATCGCCGATGGCGCGCTCTACATCAGGAACAACGTCATCGAGCAGGTCGGCAAGACCGAAGATCTTCCGCAAGAGGCCGACGAGATCATTGATGCCAGCCACCACGTGGTCATCCCTGGCCTGATCAACACGCACCACCACATGTACCAGAGCCTGACCCGCGCCATTCCCAGCGCGCAGAATGGCGAACTGTTCAACTGGCTGACCAATCTGTATCCGATCTGGGCTGGCCTGACGCCGGAGATGATCCGCGTATCGACGCTGACCGCCATGGCCGAGCTGATCCTCTCGGGCTGTACCACCAGCAGCGACCACCTCTACATCTACCCCAACCAGACCCGCCTGGACGACAGCCTGGAGGCGGCTGCCCAGATCGGCATGCGTTTCCACGGAGCGCGAGGGGCCATGAGCGTAGGTCAGTCCAAGGGCGGCTTGCCGCCGGATCGTGTGGTCGAAGAAGAGCCGTCCATCCTCAAGGACACGCAACGCCTCATCGAGACCTACCACGACGGCCAGCGCCACGCCATGCAGCGCATCGTGGTCGCCCCCTGTTCGCCCTTTTCGGTCTCGCGCGACCTGATGCGCCAAGCCGCCGACCTGGCGCGTCATTACGGCGTCTCGCTGCACACGCACCTGGCCGAAAACGTCAACGACATCGCCTACAGCCGCGAGAAATTCAACATGACGCCCGCGGAATATGCAGAAGACTGCGGCTGGGTCGGCCACGACGTCTGGCACGCCCACTGCGTGCAACTGGACGACCATGGCATCGACCTGTTCGCCCGCACGGGCACGGGCGTGGCGCACTGCCCCTGTTCCAACATGCGACTGGCCTCCGGCATCGCCCCCATCCGCAAGATGCTGGACGCAGGCGTGCCGGTCGGCCTGGGCGTGGACGGCAGCGCCTCCAACGACAGCGCCCACATGCTGGGCGAAGTCCGCCAGGCCATGCTGCTGCAGCGGGTGGGCTTTGGGCCCGACGCCATGACCGCGCGCCAGGCGCTGGAAGTGGCCACCCTGGGTGGTGCCAAGGTATTGAATCGCGACGACATCGGTGCACTCAAGCCCGGCATGTCCGCCGACGTCGTCATGTTCGACACGCGCCAGATCGCCTTTGCCGGCGCGCTCCATGATCCGGTGGCCGCACTGGTTTTCTGCACACCCGCCAACGTGGACACCAGCATCATCAACGGCCGCGTGATCGTGCGCGAGGGACAGCTCACCACCATTGACCTGGGGGCGGTGCTGGAGCGGCACAATCATCTTTCGCTGGAACTGGCGCAGGCAGCGCGCTGACATTGCCAGAGGGACGGAACTATATGCGTATCACGGACATGAAAATAGGCGCGCGACTGGCGCTGGGTTTCGGCGCGGTCATGGCGCTGCTGCTGGCCATTGCCGTACTGGGCAACCTGCAACTGGGACGGCTGGCTGATGGCATCGGTCTGATCGTCAAGGACCGTTATCCCAAGACAGTCATGGCCAACACGGTACAGATCCAGGTCAACAAGATCGCGCTCGACATTCGCGACATCCTGCTGACCGACGATCCGGAACGCATCAAGGCCCTGGCTGCCGACGCCACTGCAGCGGACCGCAAGATGAACGCGTTCCTGGACAAACTCAAGGAAGTGGCGCGTACCGAAGAAGACCGACGCTACGTCGAGGCGGCCATCGCTGCGCGCCAGGCCTACGTGCCGGCGCGCGACAAGCTCATGGCCCTGGCCCTGGCCGGACAGGTAGAAGACGCCAAGCAGTACCTGCCCCGACAATTCATGCCGGTACAGATCAAGTACTTCATCGCGCTCGACGCCATGTTCGACTACCAGGGCGGCCTGATGGATGCCGCTGGTGAAACCGCCACGCAGGATTCCGCCAGCGCCCGCCACATCATCAACGCCCTGGCGCTGGTCGCCCTGCTGCTGGCGGCGGTAGTGGCATGGCTGGTCTCGCGCAGCATCGCGCGGCCGCTGGTCCATGCCGTCACGGTGGCGCGCCGGGTAGCACAAGGCGACTTGTCGGCGCGTGTGGAGGCGAGATCGCGAGATGAGACAGGGGAACTGATGATGGCCCTCAAACTGATGAACGACAACCTGCGCAACATCGTCGGCCGGGTGCGCCATGGTACGGAAGCGATCAACCACGCTGCCGGTGAAATCGCCAGCGGCAATCTCGACCTCTCGGCACGCACCGAGCAACAGGCGGGCTCGATCGAAGAGACCGCCTCGGCCATGGAAGAACTGAGCTCCACCGTCAGACAGAACGCCCACAACGCCAGCGAGGCTACAGCGCTGGCAGGCAACGCAGCGCGCATCGCGGTACAGGGCGGCGACGTGGTAGAGCAAGTAGTCAGGACGATGGCCGACATCAATGCCTCATCGCGCCAGATCGTGGACATCATCGGCGTGATTGATGGCATTGCCTTCCAGACCAATATCCTGGCCCTGAATGCCGCCGTGGAAGCAGCACGTGCGGGCGAACAGGGGCGCGGCTTCGCGGTGGTGGCTTCCGAAGTGCGCTCGCTGGCGCAACGCAGTGCGACCGCTGCCAGGGAAATCAAGGCACTGATCCATGATTCGGTCGGCAAGATCGACAGCGGCGCCACACTGGTGCAAGAGGCGGGCAGCACCATGCAGCAGGTGGTCGCCAGCGTGCAGCGGGTCAATGCCATCATCACCGACATCAGCACGGCCAGCCGTGAGCAGAGTGGTGGCATCGAAGAGATCCACCATGCCATCACACTCATGGATGAAGCGACCCAGCAGAATGCGGCGTTGGTGGAAGAGGCTGCTGCTGCCGCCCAGGCCATGCGCGACCAGGCCGCACAGTTGCGGGAAGCGGTGGGGGTATTCAGGCTGGACGCGTGAGGGTGGGCCGTAGCAGCCGCAGAAGAAATAAAGCCGTTCAGTGAAACACTGAACGGCTTTATCACGTTTTCGACGTCTCGCGAGGGCGCCACATACGCTCAAATCAGCCCCACACCTCCGCCACCCGCAACAGATTGGTACTGCCCGGCTGCCCGAAGGGCATGCCCGCGGTGATGGCGATCTGATCGCCCGTGCGCGCAAACCCTTCCCGCACTGCGGCCTGACACGCCGCACTCACCATCTGCCGTTCGTCATGCACGGCTTCGCTGATGGTGCAATGTACCCCCCACACCAAGGCCAGCCGACGTGCCGTCGCCAGCTGCGGCGTGATGCTCAGGATCGGTGCCGCCGGACGCTCACGCGCGGCGCGCAGACTGGTATGACCGGAGCTGGTGTAAGTCACCGTGGCCGTCGCGCCAAGGATGCCCGTCACATCACGCAGAGCCGCGCAGATCGCATCAGGCCGGTTGTTCTGCGGCGACGTATATTGCGCCTGCATCAGCGTGCGATACAGCGGATCCTGCTCGACCTGCACAATCACCCGATCCATCATGCTCACCGCCTGCAGCGGATAGTCACCCTGGGCCGATTCGGCCGAGAGCATCACCGCATCCGATCCATCATAGATGGCACTGGCCACATCCGACACTTCCGCGCGCGTGGGCACCGGTGCCGCAATCATCGATTCCAGCATTTGCGTGGCGATCACGATGGGCTTGCCGTGCTGGCGGCAGGCGCGCAGGATGCGCTTTTGCGTGCCCGGCACGCACTCCGGCGGCAGCTCCACACCGAGGTCGCCGCGCGCCACCATGATGGCGTCGGACACCGCCACGATCTCGTCGAGCCGCTCCAGCGCGGCCGGTTTCTCCAGCTTGGAGAGGATGGCCGCACGCCCTACCACCAGTGCACGTGCCTCCAGCACATCTTCGGGGCGCTGCACGAAGGACAGCGCGATCCAGTCCGCCCCCATCTCCAACGCGAAGTCCAGATCGCGGCGGTCCTTGGCGGTCAGCGCAGGAATCGGCAAGACCGCATCGGGCACATTGACACCCTTGCGGTCGGAGACCACGCCGCCATTGACCACGCGCGTGCGAATGGAATCACCATCGCTGGCTTCCACCTGCAGGCGCAGCTTGCCGTCATCGATGAGCAGGCTTTGTCCCGCTTCAATCGCCTCGAACAGTTCCGGATGGGGCAGGCAGACGCGGTGCTGGTCGCCTGGTGAGGCATCCCGGTCGAGCGTGAACATCTGGCCGGCCTGCAGCACCGCCCTGCCCCCGTCGAACTGGCCGATGCGCAGCTTGGGTCCCTGCAGGTCGGCCAGCACGCCGATGGGGCGGCCGACTTCGCGCTCCACCTGGCGCACGATCTGGTAACGCGCGTGATGATCGGCGTGGCTGCCGTGACTGAAATTGAAGCGGAACACATCGGCCCCGGCCTCGAAGAGCGCGCGGATCATCTCCGGCGTGGCGCTGGAGGGACCCAGGGTGGCGACGATTTTTGCCTGGCGCAGGCGGCGCATAGGAATCTCCCGTAATGCTGGTTGTGATGACGTGGTCGACATGCGTAATGGTGCAAGCGATGAGGGCTTGCCAATGGCAAGCCCTCTTGGGGATGATGGCGTCCGGTCAGGATGCCTTGGCAATTTCGTGGTTGGACAGCATCTCCACCGCCCGACACAGCGCCGAGTGATCCATCCCCGCCAGTCCATTGGCCGCGCAGGCATTCATCAGTTCCTGGGCCACCGCGGTATTGGGCAAGCTGATGCCCAGCGCCTTGGCCCCTTGCAGGGCCAGGTTCAGATCCTTCTGGTGCAGCTCGATACGGAAGCCCGGCGCGAAGGTACGCTTGACCATGCGCTCGCCATGCACCTCCAGAATCCGCGAGGACGCAAAGCCCCCCATCAACGCCTGCCGCACCCGCGCCGGATCGGCCCCGGCCTTGGAGGCGAACAGCAGAGCCTCGGCCACGGCCTGGATGTTCAGAGCGACGATGATCTGGTTGGCGACCTTGGTGGTCTGCCCGTCGCCATTGCCACCGACCAAGGTGATGTTCTTGCCCATCAGTTCGAACAGCGGCCTGACGTCGTTGAAGGCCGATTCCGAACCGCCGACCATGATGGTCAGCGAAGCCGCCTTTGCGCCGACCTCGCCGCCCGAGACCGGCGCATCCAGATACTGGCAGCCCAGGGCATTGATCTTCTTGGCAAACTCCTTGGTGGCGATGGGCGAGATGGAACTCATGTCCACTACGATCTTGCCCGGTGACAGCCCCTCGGCCACGCCCTTCTCGGCGAACAAGACGGCCTCTACGTGCGGGGTGTCCGGCACCATGACAATGACGATGTCGGCGCGCCGCGCCACTTCCGCACCTGACGTGCAGACAGTGGCACCGCCCTCCAGCAAGGAGGCGGGGGGATTTTTCTGGTCGTGCAGGTAGAGCTTGTGACCGCCCTTCTGCAGGTTCTCTGCCATGGGCGCGCCCATGATGCCCAGGCCAATGAATCCAACTTTTGCCATGCTGTGTCTCCTCAAGAAAGATGAAATCCTGCTGTCAAGTGTTCAGGCCGTCTGCAATCCGTGTTGCGCGATCCAGCCCAGTCCTGCCATGGTCCCGGCCTGCGGTTTGTATTCGCAGCCGATCCAGCCGCGATAGCCGATGTCCTCCAGCCAGCCGAACAGGTAGCGGTAATTGATCTCGCCAGTGCCGGGCTCACCGCGTCCGGGGTTGTCGGCCAGTTGTACGTGACCGATCAGGGAGAGGTTGGCCTTGATCGTATTGGCCAGCTCGCCCTCCATGCGCTGCATGTGATAGATGTCGTATTGCACGAAGAGATTGTCCGAGCCGGTGGCCAGGATCAGTTCCACCGCCTGGCGCGTCGTATTGAGGAAGAAACCCGGAATATCGAAGTGATTGATCGGCTCGATGAGCAGACGAATGCCTTGCTCCTTCAGGCACGCGGCGGCGTATTTCAGGTTGCCGACCAGCACCTCGCGCGCCGCTTCGCGCGAGACGCCCGGCGGCAGGATGCCGACCAGGCAGTTGAGCTGCGACACCTCCAGAGCGCGGGCATAGCGGATCGCTTCATCGACCCCGGCGCGGAACTCGGCTACGCGGTCGGGGTGGCAGGCGATGCCGCGTTCACCGGCGTCCCAGTTGCCGGCGGGCAGGTTGTGCAGCACCAGTTGCAGACGATGCGTGCGCAATTGGGTGGCGATCTGTTCCGGGTCGAAAGCATAGGGGAACAGGAATTCCACCGCGCGGAAACCGGCCTGCGAGGCCGCCGCGAAACGGTCAAGGAAAGGCTGTTCGGTAAACAGCATGGTGAGATTGGCGGCGAGTCTGGTCATGCTTGGCTCCTTTGTTGTTAGTCCAGCAGGCTGATGGCGGTGGGCGCATCGTCGGCGTGCTCGGCCAGGGGTTCGAATTCATTGATGGCATCGATCTCGGTGCCCATGGCGATATTGGTGACGCGTTCCAGGATGATTTCCACCACTACCGGTACGCGGTACTCGGCCATCCAGCGCCGGGCCTGGGCAAAGGCATCCTGGATGGCATTGGGATCGGTGACGCGGATGGCCTTGCAGCCCAGGCCCTCGACCACGGCCACGTGGTCCACGCCATAGCCGTTGAGCTCGGGTGCATTGATGTTCTCGAAGGCCAGCTGCACGCAGTAGTCCATCTCGAAGCCGCGCTGTGCCTGGCGGATCAGGCCGAGGTAGGAATTGTTGACCAGCACGTGCAGATACGGCAGCCTGAACTGCGCGCCCACGGCCAGTTCCTCGATCATGAACTGGAAGTCATAGTCGCCCGAAATGGCCACCACCTTCTTCTGCGGATCGGCCGCCACCACCCCCAGCGCGGCGGGAATGGTCCAGCCCAGCGGCCCGGCCTGGCCGCAGTTGATCCAGTGGCGATCGCGATAGACGTGCAGAAACTGCGCTGCGGCGATCTGCGACAAACCGATGGTGGCCACGTAGCAGGTATCGCGACCGAAGGCGCGATTCATTTCTTCATACACGCGCTGGGGCTTGACGGGCGTGTCATTGAAATGGGTGCGACGTTGCAGGCTCTTCTTGCGTTGCTGGCATTGGGCCAGCCACGCCGAACGATCGGGCAATCGCCCTTCTGCCTTCCATTGCGTGGCCACTTCCACGAACAGCGCCAGCGCCGCACCGGCATCGCTGACGATGCCGTAATCCGGCCCGAAGACGCGACCGATCTGGGTCGGTTCGATATCCACGTGGACGAAGGTGCGGCCCTTGGTAAAGACATCGATGGAGCCGGTATGGCGATTGGCCCAGCGGTTGCCGATGCCCAGCACGAAGTCCGAGGCCAGCAGCGTGGCATTGCCGTAGCGATGGCTGGTCTGCAGACCGACCATGCCGGCCATCTGCGGGTGATCGTCGGGGATCGCGCCCCAGGCCATGAGCGTGGGGATGACCGGCACGCCGGTCAGTTCGGCGAACTGCACCGCCAGTGCGGCGGCATCGGCATTGACCACGCCGCCACCGATGGTGAGCAGCGGGCGTTGGGCGGCGTTGAGCATCTCCAGCGCCTTTTCGATCTGGGCGCGGGTAGCGGCCGGACGATAGACCGGCAGCGGCGCGTAGGTATCGGGATCGAAATCGATCTCGGCCATCTGCACGTCGAAGGGCAGGTCGATCAACACTGGCCCGGGGCGGCCTGAGCGCATCAGGTGGAAGGCTTGCTGGAACACGCGTGGCACCTGGGCTGGCTCGCGCACGGTCACGGCCCATTTGGTGACGGGCTTGGCGATGGATTCGATGTCGACGGCCTGGAAGTCTTCCTTGTAGAGCCGGGCGCGCGGTGCCTGGCCGGTGACGCAGAGGATGGGGATGGAATCGGCCTGGGCAGAATAGAGCCCGGTGATCATGTCGGTCCCCGCAGGGCCGGAGGTACCGATGCACAACCCGATGTTGCCGGCCTTGGCGCGGGTATAGCCCTCGGCCATGTGGGAAGCGCCCTCCACGTGACGGGCCAGGATGTGCTTGATGCCGCCGTGTTTCTTCAGGGCTGCGTAGAAGGGATTGATCGCTGCGCCCGGCACGCCGAAGGCTTGCAGACAGCCTTCCCTGACCAATACCTGCACTGCCGCGTCGACTGCTCTCATCTTTGCCATGCTCGTTCTCCAGGATGTCCGTTGGTGGATGTGTGATCGCTGGAGCCCATGCTAGTCATTACAAATCCGAATGATAAGTATCATCGGAGTCCACTGATTACTGAGCAAAAGTATGGAAACATCCAAAAAGTATTGAATTACACTCAGGCCGGGAGGGATTGATGGACAAACTCAAGCAGATTGAAGCTTTCGTACTGGTGGTAGACAAGGGCAGCCTGGCGGCGGCGGCACTGGAGGAGAAGGTCACCCCGGTGATGATGGGGCGCCGCATCGATGCACTGGAGAGGCGCCTGGGCACCAAGCTGATGCACCGCACGACGCGGCACCTGACGTTGACCGAGCAGGGCAGCGTATTTCTGGATCATTGCCGCAAGTTGCTGGAGCAGATGGACACGGCCGAGAAGAGCATAGCCGAGGGGCGGCACAAGGCGACTGGCCACCTGGTGGTCTCGACGCCGGCCGCGTATGGGCGCCTGCATGTCGCGCCGCATGCCCCGGCCTTTCTGGCTGCGCATCCGGAGGTACAGATTTCCTTCAACCTGACGGACCGCGTGGTGGATCTGGTTCGTGAGGGCTATGACCTGGGCATCCGCATTGGTGGCGCCATCGAACCCAGCTTCGTGGCGGTACGCCTGGCCAGCAACCGGCGTGTGGTATGTGCGGCGCCGGAGTATCTGCATCGTTACGGAGTACCGAGGACACTGGATGATCTGGCGCAGCACAACTGCCTGGCGTTCAACTTGCAGGGTGGGCAGCAGCGCGGCTGGTATTTCCAGCAAAACGGCAAGCCGGTGATCATCAAGGTGCAGGGCAATCTGGATTGCAATGATGGCGAATTGCTGCATCGCTGGGCTGGCGAGGGCTTGGGGCTGGCGTGGCGCTCGACCTGGGAGATCCAGGCGCAGTTGGCCTCGGGGGAGTTGGTGACGGTGCTCGACGAGTATGCCTTGCCGCACTACGACATCATGGCGGTGTATCCGCAGCAGCGGCATTTACCGGCGAAGACGCGGTTCTTCATTGATTATCTGAAGGAAGTGTATGGGCAGCAGGATTATTGGAACGGGAGGCGATGAAAGACGGCGGTGACGAAGCCGCAGGCGAGAAAAAAGGGCGATGCCACAGGCGAGCACGACCGAGGCCGGAGGCGAGCAAAAAAGGGCGATGCCGCAGGCGAGCACGACCGAGGCCGGAGGCGAGCAAAAAAGGGCGATGCCGCAGGCGAGCACGACCGAGGCCGGAGGCGA
>NZ_JABXGG010000033.1:0-19056 GCF_022627875.1 Herbaspirillum sp. C7C8 | reverse complement strand
GATCATTACACCGGCTTTGTTCATCTCGCTTTCTCCGTCATCCTCATGCGGCGCTATTTATGAAATGAGTTCTAGTAAATCTTAAATGCTTTCAGTTCTTGCGGTATTTCCCTGCGATCGAAGCGATCCCCGCTGACGTCGTCGAGCATGTCTCGGCTAGCCTTGGGATGCAGCCCACTCAAAGCATCACTTACCCGGCGGCCCACAGCGCGCTTTACCGGCACCACAAAGTGATTCGTACGCTACTAGGCGTGAAGCCATACACTGACGCCCACACGCGAGGACTGGCGATCGACCTCGCCAAGAAGGCCGCTAGTGTAGTTGATCTTGGTGATACTTGCGTAGGAGGTCGAGATTTCGCCCGCATTCTGGACGACCAAGTTGCCACGAAATTGCTGGAAAAGAGACGTGCTCATAATTTTTATCGTTATTTTATGACTTAGCAGAGGCGCGTCTTCAACGCCACCGCCCCCAGAACAACGACAACCGTGATGACTGTTATCTTCGCGCCAAATGGCACCTTGTCTTTGATGAACTTGAAATGGAGCTGCTCGTCCATCCAATCGATCTGTGACTGGCCGAAAAACTTGATGTGCGCGTACCAGTCACTCAAGAAGATATGCTTGCTCATGCCGTATTCCAGCGCAGCCTGCTGGATTTGCTCGTGCTGCAAAATGAAAGGAGCTAGATCGGCCCCCTCGGCCTGGGATTTGACCGTCTCGTAGAGCACTCTAAGCTCGTGAAAACTGGCGGTCAGTGCTTTTCCATTTTTGACGTATTGGTCTTTGGAATCGTTGTAGGTGTTGAACGTGATAGAAGCCACGCCAATGATCGTGAATGCTGCGGTGACGAACTTGTCTTCGAACTGAGGAACGAACAGCGACAAGATGCCCGCGGCAAGCGAGGCCAATCCAATCCACCCCGGCAGCTTTTCTACCATATCTAGAGTAGCAAAGTGCTTCTTGGCACCAAAGCCCACGTTGTACCCGGTGGTGGCGATTAGCTTGAGCAAAGAGTCTCTATTCATCCTGAGCAAAATTTTTAGTTGTAGTTCGCGGGGATTACAGGAGGTGTCAATGGGACGCGCGCTCAATGTCGGCTGATCACGCAATGATCAGTAACGTCCCCTGGCTGACGGTAAGCCCCCACGGCCCCCTCCCACCGATATTACCCGAAAAGCCACCCCAAACTTGCAGGAGTGTTACGCGTTTTGGTGCCCGAATTCGAACCCAAAGAACCAGATTTCCGCATCGCAACTTATTTCGATTCCTGCGCAAAATTAGCCTCCCATGCGCTGACAAAAATCATCGCCGGCTACAAAAGGATCAAGATTGGTCCGGCAGTGGCAGAGTTTTAGGAACGAGCCTCTCCAGCATCTCGCGGTGGTAGGGATCCGGCGAATCAACATAGCGAGAAGCCGAACTGACGTTCTTCCATCCCACGTATTCCATCAGCGCCCGCATCTCCCAACCATTGGCACTGGCCCAGCTAGCAAAGCCTCGGCGTAACGAGTGCGAGCTATAGAGGTGTACATCCGTGACCCCGGCAGCCTTTAAGATCCGACGGAGCAAGGGAATGATGCTCGCCGCATTGACGGCCCCGTTGCTGATCGTACCCCAGCGGTCAATCCCTCGAATGACGGCACCCGATTTGAGCCCGCTGACAGCCAGCCAATCAAGGTAGGCTGCAACCGGGCATAGCTTTGATAACGCGGGCGTTTTGTAGGTGGTGCCCTTGAGGCTTCGATCGGTCTTCGTGCGTGGTAGGTAGATGCTCATGCCCTCGCCGGGCACGGCCTCGATACGATCGATTTCCAGCCTGGCCAGCTCATCACTGCGAAAGCCGCGCCAAAATCCAATGAGCAGCAACGCCTTATCGCGGGTGTGACGGAGCAGATCGCCGAAGCGACCCTGGTGCCGTGCTTGCTCACGCTGCTGTTCGAGCCAAGCGCAGGTCTGCTCAAGCGCATCAAGCTGCAGCGGCTTGGCCCGCTTTTCTTGCGCGGGATGCAGTTCCTGAATGCCGCGCAGCATCTTGCGCACCACAGGTGCCTTAGTCGGGTCAGGAAAACCTTGGTCGACGTGCCATTGACCGAGGGCAGAGATGCGTTGTTTCAGGGTGTTGTGCGCCAATACGCCCGCATAGGCGGCCAGGTACCGCACGATGCTATCGGCGGTAGCCGGCAAAAAGCCGCCCCATTCAACCTCGAAGTGGTTCACTGCGGCGCGGTAGCTTTTGCGGGTATTGTCCCGGGTGGCGGCGCGCAAGTAGTCGTCAATCTGGATCATGGCGCTTGAATCTCAAAAAGGCGGCATTACAGGTGGATGGGGTTGAATGAGGTCAATTTTAGCCCATCAGGAGACATAACGATCCAATATTTAATCTGTATATCTCACCGGAGTAGTCCAGAAAGATCTTCTAATTTGGTATGTAAATACGTATTATGTAATACATTATCAAAAACAAGGATCGCTATGGCGCGCACCGGCTTATATAAATCCGATGTCAAGAAGGCACGTGACACCTTACTGGCCGTGGGCCGGCGTCCCTCTGTGGACGCCGTTCGCATCGAGTTGGGCAATACCGGCTCCAAGACCACGATTCATAAATATCTCAAGGAGCTGGAGGAAGAGGACGGCAGCTCCGCTGCCCCTTCACGCACGATCAGCGAGGCCATCCAGGATCTCGTGGAACGCCTTGCAGCTCAGCTGCAGGCCGAGGCGGACGTCCAGGTAAACTCCGCTCGATCCGAGGCTGATTCCGCGACAGGTCGACTCCTTACCGAACTAGAGACGGTGCGCAAAACGGCGGCCGACTTGACGGCGCGACTGGCCCAAGCTGAAGCCGCCCGGACGCATGAGGCCCAAGTTCATGACCAGACACGCGCCCAGCTCCACGAACAGATTGCCGGCCGCCGCGCGCTTGAGGCGCAGGTGCAGGCTCTTCACGACCGGCTTGCAGAGAACGAGCAGCATCGAAGTTCTTTGGAAGAAAAACATCAGCATGCCCGGGAGGCGCTTGAGCACTACCGAACCGCAACCAAAGAACAGAGAGAACAGGATCTACGACGCCATGAGCAGCAGATCCAGACCCTGCAGGCCGAGTTGCGCCAGCTCAGGCAGGAAGCCATCGTTAAACAGGAGGAAGTGACCCGCGTCAACCAGGAAGGCGTACGGCTAGTCGCAGAGCTGTCGCACGCACAGCAAGCCCTTTATGAGCAGCGCAGTGTTGCGGCGCGGCTCCAGCAAAGAATTGACACATTGCAAGACGTCGCAAACCGAAATCAGATTCTAGAATCGCAGCTCGCCGATAGGAGCGCTGCCAATGAGCGGTTGCAGGCCAGTCTGGGGCGTGCGGAGGAAGAAAATGCGACAGCGGCTCAGTTGTTGATGGCAGCTGAAATCGAACGCGCAGCCCTGCAAGCAAAGCTGGACGCGCATGAAAGCCTCAGCGCGGAATTGCGCGCTCATTGGCGAGACGCCGGGCTGTCGCCTCGCAAAAAATAGCTTGCACCTCCTTATCCAGTGGGGTGACCGGACCTAGAAAGCGACGTCAGACCGCCATTTGACTGCAAGCTTCAGCACAACGCGTACAGGGGAACGTCACCGTACGCTCGTCACAGGGAAAACGCGCTTCACGCTGCGATTCCCTAATATGACGCTCTAGCAGCGTCTCCAGTGCTGTCCTGACGATCTATGCGATGGTCTCTCCTGCAGAGGCTGGAGGCAATTCACGAAAAGCGTAGCAATTTGCCTTGGCGTCATTCAGGGCGTGATGCTCGGGCAGCTTATTTTGCTTGTGGAACTCGTACCGCAATAGCTCATTGATACGGTCAGCAACAAGCCGGCGCCGACACCATGGCGGCACCTGTCCATCCAACACATCGTAGAAGAGATCCCAATCCGTCTGGTAGTCGTAGCAAATGAAGACTTCTTGGTCCTTCGGCCGTACCAGCCTGAGCCAATTGGTCATCTGCAGGTAGAGTTCATCCTTGGTCATTTCCGCATGTGGCGCGTATCCCAAGAGCGGAAGGACGGCGGCCTTGACGAATTCGCTGCATTCCCGAACCTCGTAAGGAAGCTCGGCGTAAAACTCCTCGCCGCTTTGTGCGACCAGGCCGATGCTGATCAACTTCGGATCGAGAAAATCGGTGAACTCGGTGTCGATGAATACGTTGAATGACATCCTCTGGTCCTTTACGAAACAACCGCGCTGGCTTGACGCTGGTCCGCGAGCGTGGCATGTCCCAATACCCAGGGCATCAGCCTGGCGATATTGATTGCATCATCCAACCCGCGATGATGCTTCCCCTCTCGGCTGATTCCGCTCAGCGCGCACGCTCGGACCATGCCCACTTCCTTGCCGATGCGCTGGGCTTTCGCAAACAGTCGCTTGGCATTCTGGTGGGGCATGGTCAAGGGCATTGCGATCCCGTGGCGCTGGGCGTCCCTGGTCAGTTGCTTGTGATCGTAGTTTCCCCAGCTCATCCAGACGGTATCGGACGACACCACGTCGTTGACGAAGGCCCGCAGCGCCTGCGCGGCGACGGGAAACAGTGGTGCCTGATCCACTTCTTCTTGCGTGATGCCGATCAACTGCTTGCAAAATGGTGTGAGTATCGGTCGCGCCAGCGGCCTGACCAAGTGCTGAAACCGCTCAAGCACCACACCACCTTCGGTGGCCCAGCAGGCGCCGATTTCAATGATTTCCATCTCTTCCGGTGGGATGCTGCCGTCATCCGAACAGGTCGCTTCCAGGTCGACTACGAGAATTCTTCCCACATGATCCTCTTGATAATAGATATGGTCAGGCTTGGAGGCCAATTTCGCATGCGAAATTCGTTGGCCTTTAGTGACTAAAGGGGAGCCACAGCAGTCGTAACTTGAGCCGGCTCAATTTAGCAGCTACCTGATAACTATCGGGTAGCTGCTAAATTCTTGCTGCTGAATTTGCGGCCAACGCGAGTGGAAAATATTCGGCCGTTCATCGAACACGATGGGAGGGAGATGACGGTAATCGCAACGTCATGAATGGACAGGAACACACGTTGGCCAATCGTCCAGTCCGTCAATCCCTTCGGCCGTGAGACTTTGCCGCCACGTTCAAGGATGGTTGAGTAGGTTTGAAGTTTTTTCATACGACCCAATGGTGTTCCATCTCTCAATTATGACCAGCCAGATTACTTTTTCGGTTTTTCATACAGAGTTTATAGTAGCTTGTGGACACAAGTTATTCATGTCGTGGCTTGCTTAGCCTTAATTCGCTAAGATAGTCGAGCGCACTCAACGGCATATCTTGGCAAGCCTTGCGGCATGCTCCGCACGGTGAGAAGGATTTGATTGAATGGAAGCCAAAATGCCAGAGCAATCGAAGGGAACGCCACTCTGTTGATAAATGCGCACTGGCCGGCTCGGCGAATCGCATCCGGTGACGGCCCAGTATGACTCGAAAACACCTGTCAGCGCCTTGCTGTGCCACTCAACTGCATCACGTTTCGCGTCTTTCATAGCCAGATCCAGATATTCTCGGAAACTGCCGAAGCAAGATCTGCCCAGCACATGGTTTGCGACCCAGTGTTCTGCCTCTGGCGTCCATCCTGCTGGACACACCGGCGCGTGTGCTGCGTACCAGGTAATGAGGCCATAGGGGTCCTTGCGCATCGGTGCCAGCAGGTATCTGGGAACGCCACACGCCTCCCAGTACATACGCCAGCGTAGAAAAGCGAGCGCCACCGGGCAGAACGCGCCAGTTTTCTCCCCTTCCATGTGCCACCATAAGTGCTTGGCCGCACTGGAAATGCACCGCTGGTGCTTGAACAATAGGTGTCGCCAGAGATAGCGTCGAGTGGCGCTGTAGACCAAGTAGGACGATGCGATTTGCGCATCCCATGAGTTTTTGATGTCGCGTGAGGATAGCTGATCAATTAGGATTCCCAATGGCTTGCCTCGCCTCGTCTTATTTCCGGTGCGCGTAGGGGGAACGCGAGGCGTCCGCCGTGACACCAAATCAAACGATACATACCGCAGACAAGATTGGCTAGGTAGCGTTTCCGCCTGCAGCTCGTTAATAATCTGACTGACGAAACCCGTATAGTCAGCTTGGACCCGTCTCCAATCAGCGCTGGACATCGCCACCTCTCCCAGCCCTACCGCTTTACGGCGGCGATTCAAGTCGAACTTGACAGGGATCATTCGATCTTCAAACAAAATGAGCTGCGCTACATTATCAATCCAGCCTAGTTCCTGATCTCGCATTTTGAGTGAACGAAGATTCCCTTCCCGCAGGCGCGGAGCGAAATCTGCTCCGCAATGTGGGCAACTAAAGGGGGAAGCGAATAGTTTCGGCTCCAGTGCATAGCGGCTTTCGTGTCGGCACTTGGGACAGCGGTTCCGCAAGGCTTGGCCATGCGCCGGGCAGACAGATACGAGCGAGAGCTGGAATAGCGCCGAATGGAAGCCCGAGTGTGCGCACTTAGGGCACCAGCGCAATACGTCTGAGGAGTGTCGGCGCGAGTTAACCAAATTTTCCAGCAAAAATGCTTGAGCGACACTCTCCGCCGGCAAACGCATATGCCGTGATATAGCTTCTTTATCGAACAATTCTCCAGACCGAAGATCAACGTTGGGAGATCGCAGAATTGCTGTTCGGCGTCCACAGTCAGGGTGTATAAACACGTCAGCTAGTTCGCGTGCACCCATGGCATTCAGGCGGGCGAACTTCGACAGCAGTCCGAAGGCTGAATCGTAACCGGTCGCCCAGTCATCGCGCCAACACCAAGCCTTCTCCACCTGGATAGGCGTATCCAACACGATCCGGGCCGCTCTTATGATCCGGCCGCTCATTTAATCGTCAATCATGACCATGCGCAGTTCTTCCTGCGCCATCACGAAATTGCACGCGGCTACGGCACTCTTCCATACCTCGGGGCTGAATGTGAAACCATAGTCGTCATGTTCCGCGTTTTCAATCAGAGCAATTTCGACAGTACGTGCGAAGTACTGCATAGGCACCTCGAGCGCATATTCGAACCGTGCCTGCTTGTGCGCATCAAGGAAGGCATTCCAGAGGGGAGCAGCCTGGTTCACCAAGCGAAAGCCCGTGCTGTACGCTGCCGGCAAGAAGTAGCGTGTGTACGACCAATCCGAGCGCTCTGGATAGTAGGTTTGATCATAACCAGCGAGACAGGTAGCGGCATCGTCGGCCGTCACCAACCCGTGGAACTGCAATTCATCGATCATGAATCGAGACACAATATGGGTCTGCCTACTCAGGCGAAATGCGCTTTTCTGGTTCAAAAGGTCGGGCTGCCCGACTAGCAGGGTCGTCATACGGACTCCACGGCGCTCAAGCTCATCATGCACGTCCCGCAGCCATTCGTACTCGATTACATCTAGACGTTGTGCCTCATCGGCGAAGATGACGAACCAGTTATAACCCGAGCGCTCTACTAGTTCGACAATTTTGTCGTTGAGTTTTGCGCGCTTTTTTGCGATCGTCCCGGTCAATGCCCCAGGATGACCCGCCGCAGCCAGCAGTACCGAAAAAAAAGCATCCTCAGAACGATGGCGCTTCATCTGACAGCCGAAGTTGAGCATGACGGCCTTTGGATAGTCTTCCCTCAGTACATTCATCACATACCGGACCGCGTAGGTTTTTCCGAACCGCGGGTGTGCATAGACGATCCCGCCGGGGGTGCGCAACCGGACCAGCTTCTTCACCCGAATATATAGGTCCTCGATCGACGAAGTCGGGACAATATACTTCTGCTGAACGAGCGGATGATCATCGAACGGCACAGGACGTGTATAGGTTTGGGCCACGGCTGGACTCCCTCTAGAAAGTGATGGTGCGCTTGATCCTCAAAGTCTTGGGTTGCGGTGCTGGTGGATCGATCGGCGAGTCGCCTTGATCCGCGGCGTCGGGAACTTGTTGGGCTGCTGGTGGCGATTGCCTGGGAGCCCCCGCGGCAGACTCGGGTAGAGGAAGCTTGGGCGAAAGCTCGCGGCTTTGCGTGTGCGCCTTGGCCAGCGCAGTGGCGGCCCTCTTATCTTTCTTAGCGTTCCCGCGCTTCATCTTTTCCCATGCCTCTATTGGATCGTCACCTTCGCGGTATTTGAGCTTTCCCAGTCGTACGAGACGACTGATCTCGCGGCGCACGCGCACGGAATGAGGTGTGTAGCACCATGGATGAGCAGCCGTCAGCATGCCGAGTTCAGCACCGTCCTCGAAGAACGCCTTGACGGTGCGGATGTCACGCACATCGTAATAGATGCGCAGCTTCTTGCCGATAAGTGCAGGGTTACTCGAAAGGATTTTGCTGGTGTATTTGACGTTCAGGAAGTTGACGTGGGGGCGCACACGTTGCTGGAGGCTCCCATGAATAGTCACCACCCTTGCCTCCTGCAGCAGGCAGAGGTTTTGCCGCACGACCGCGGGGAGTGTGCGCAGGTATCCCTTTTCTCTAGCAAGAAGCTGCCCCATAGCCTCCAGCGGCGTCCGATTGATAGTACCGTGCACTTGCCCGTTGTAGTCGGCTACAGTCACTTCAATCATATCCTCCAGCTCTTCAAGCTCGACCAGGAGCGATAAATCGCCCTTCGGATCGGATAGGGCGCGCTGGATCGATGTAGGATCGCTACCCGTCGTACCTGGTAGTCGGTGCGCGAAATTCTCAGCGATCAGTGAAAAGAAGCGCTCTATGAACGGACGCTTGTCCGGCTCCCTCGACGGACCATTGTCGGGCCAACAGCCAACGATGTGTGTCAATCTGGCGACGGTATCTACAGACAGATGGGCCTTGGCACCATCGAAACGCAGCCATTCCCAGCATGCGTACTGAGTCTGCGGGAAGACCGAAGAAGGAAAACCGCCGCCCTCGCGTATGGCCAGGCCAGGGATTTTGTATTCGCGAGGACGAAATGGAACAAGCGCAGCCTGAAACGCTGCCGCCACGTCGTCTTTATTGTATTCCTGCGAAATGGCAAGACGATAGCCGATCACGGCGCGACTGGCGATATCGATCAGGACAAGGATCCAGATCTTAGTAAGCTCGACTAGATCCTGGAAGCCATGGGGGTCTGTGATACGCAGGCTGACGCGCAAGTCGATCTTATGTCCGTCGAACTCGACTACCTCGAATGCGCGTGTAGCAGGTGGCGCCTGGTCCATGTGTTCAGGAGCACCGGGTGGGACGCGCATCGCCGTGCGACTGCGCGCTGCAGACTCGAAGGTGCGCTCGTCATAACGCCGAAAATATTCGGCCAGAGAGCGCAAGCCTGCCATTGCCTGGTTCAACGGGTACTCATGAGTCCTAATACCCGCCTTGCGGCACTCGTCGAGAAACCCCTTGTGGATCCGTTTGATGGATTTGCGGACCTCACGCGGCACACCATTGATAGGTTTGTGCCGCATCTTTGCCTGCTTGAGCAGAAACTGCTCAAGCGACGGATACCGCTCCAGCAGCAAGCCAAACGCGCCAGATAGTCCCACGCCTTTGGCAGCCGCCGCGTTGTTAATGCCCCGCACTCTTTCGTAAGCTTTGAGTCGCGCATATGGAATTGCCCCGCGAAAGCCGAAGATCTGCCCGTCCGTATGCTTTGACAGGCATCTCTCGATGATTCGGTAGACCGTCTTGGGGTCCACCCCAGTGCTCAGCTGGATCGCTCGCATTGTCATGCCCGGCTCAGTCAAGAAAAGCGAAATTGCCTGCTGCCGTGCATAGAAAACGGCTCGTTCTGTGTCTGACAGTGCCGAGGGATCCACGGAGGGCCAACTGGCCACATCACGCAAATAGTCCGGAATTGATTCGCGATCTGCGGCGACGCGCATTGAGGGCTGAGTGGTCATGCTAGCTCCATGATCGACGCCGGCCCCAAGGGTTCACTGGCCATGTCAGGGCAGCGGATCACGCCCATATGCAGCAGCGAATAGGTAGTTGAGCGGACCAGTACGGGATCATGATCGCGCAGTAGGGAGCAAATGGCAGATAACGGCCTAGGGCATTCCAGACAGTCGCGCACGGCGTTCTCTAAAGGCTTTCCGAGGTAACGCCGGTTCGCCGACAGGTCGCGAACGATCATGCCCCAGTTATTCAGGAAGATCCGATTAGCATTACCAGGAGCAACCTGCCGTACCTTGTACGCGTGTTTCCCTGCCCAAGTGCGGAGCGCCGAGACCGCCTCGTCGCTAGCGTCGTCCGCCGCCTCTTTATGCCCGACCAACCAGAGCTCGTCGTAATCGCGGAATCCGGCCCAGAAATCAACTACGCGCTTAGGTTTATGATCAGGAACGTAGAGCGGTCGCTCGCAATATTGAGTGACGTTTGGGTCAGCTTCAAGCAGGAGCCAAGCTTCGAGCTGATCTTGCCCGAAAATGGTGAGCATCCGGTTTACCTTGATCCCGAAAACGTCATACCGATGGCTCTTATAAGGCCTGGAACTGGTTACCGCTGCTTGGAACCGCGCTGTCGTCGCCATCGCCACTCCAGACTGCCCGAAGGAATTGCAATGCTACATCTAATGGCAAATTTGCTTCACGTGCTCGAGAAGAGATTTTGCAAACACGTCGAAAATACAACAATTAAAACAAGGGGTTAGCTCAGCTTAATCTGAACTGATTCCAAACTTATGGACTAGCTGGAGTCGACCAGCGTGGTGCATGTCGAGCACTTAGGGATACGGCGGAAATTGGCAAAATCGCTTCAATTTATTTGGAAGTAATTTTGCCAACAAAAGGAGAAAGTATCCTTAAAATTCAATGACTTAAGAAACTTTGTAGATGGATGCATTTACTTCAATGGACGACGCTCCACCCGCTGCCAGTTCATTTCTTTTGCGTACATAAGTTTTACTTTATGACTGCAGCGGGACGTGTCAAGCAAGGCTGGCCGACCTCTTCCATCGTCGCACATCCGTATTGACAGCGCCCCGGCAATTGGAAATTCAGCAGAATGTTATCAAGGCTGCTGCATCGCCTTCTGGATATCACCCACCATATCGAATTCGGCGCCCACCCAGCGGCGCGCCAGTCGATCGATGGTGCCATCGCGTGTCATGTCCCCGATGGCCTTGCTGACCGCCTCCTTCAACGGCTGCTGACCCTTGGCGATGGCCGGTGCCGACAACTGGTAGATCAGCACCGGTCCAACTTCCTTGATCGGTAACTTGTTCACGTTGGCGTATTTCATGCCGCCGAAATGTGAACTGATGACCGCGTCGATGCGCCCATTGCCCAGATCGTTGAAGACGAAACCACCATTGTCATACGCGCGGATATCCGATGCCTTCAGGTTGGCGCGCGCCCAGCTTTCGTTGGTGGTGCCGGTGGTCACGCCGACCTTCTTGCCCTTGAGATCAGGCTGGTCCCTGATGCTGGTATTGCTGGCCAGTACGAAGATGCGGAAATCCTCCACCCCATACGGCGCGGCGAAATCCACCTGCTTCTCCCGTTCCGGCGTGGGCGTCAGGTCATTCATCACCATGTCGTACTTGCCGGATTTCAAACCTTCGACGAAATTCTTGAAACTGTCGGCCACGAACACTACCTTGGCCACACCGATGCGCCTTGCCACTTCCTTGGCGACCTCGACGTCATAGCCGGCCGGTTGCAACTTATCATCGATCAAACTCCAAGGCGGGCTGCTTTGCGTGTTGGCAATACGGATCACACCCGATGCGCGTGCACTGGCGAGAATGTCGGCCGATATGTTCTGGGCTCCCACGGCAGCCGCTACGGTACTGAGCAGCATGGCCGTCAGGCCGGTCGGAATCAAATGACGTAACTTCATGGTGCTATCCCCTCTTGATCATCAATGAAATCGGAAGCCCATTCTGTGGGCAGTCCAGGGGGATCAGCAATCCCTGCATGTTTCTTGACTGATAAGCTGAACTTATAGTCTTGGTGCTAAAAGTGATGAAGCCATTAGATATCTTGCACCAATCCGGCACAGAAAAACGAAGGCCAGGGCCTGTCGCCCTTCCCCGTTCGGCCTTCATTGAGGCGCCCCTCTCTCCCTACCTACATCGCCTTGCACCAGACACGTGCGCAGCGCACAACCCGGTGCATGGCCGTGAAAACTCACGCACGCCTCAGAAGGCGCCGGGTTTCTGGTACAGCACCTGGCGCAGCGAACTCATGTCCGACTCCATCTGTATGCGCATCACCCGCAACAGCTCCTTGGCATTCTCCGACATCGGCACTCCAGGCCGGAACACCAGCAGCGCCGTGAAGTTGGCCGTCACTTCCATCGGTTTCAAGCGCAGACCCCGCGTGACGTAATCCAGCGCCAGGATAGGATGTGCCATACCCATGCCCACACCGCGCATGGCGAATTCGCACACCGAGTTGGAATACGGCGTCTCCAGGATGGGCCGCAACACTTTTCCCTGCAGAATCAACTCCTGCTCCAGGCGGCGACGGCTGGCGTCTTCGGGATTGAGGGCGATGAATGGATGTTCGAGCAGGTCGTCAGCGGTAATCAAAGGCTTGCCTGCCAATGGGTGTCGCTCGTTCATGACGATCACGCCGGGCACGCTGGTGAATTGCGAATGCTCGAGTCCGGAGACCGACAGTTCATCAGCCATCAGCCCAAAATCCAGCTGCCCCGCGCTGACCTGCTGGTAGACCTCGCGCGAACTCATGATCTGGAACGACATCTGTACACGCCGCTCGCCCAACCCGAAAGCCGCAATGGCGCGTGGCATGAAACCGTTGCCCAGCGCAGGAAACGAGGCGATGGCCAGACGCCCCAGTCCGAACGACCGCAGGCTGCGGATGCGGTGCTCGATCATCTCGAACCCGGCGAAGCAGCGATCGACCTCCACGATCAAGGCCAGCGCCTCCTGCGTCGGCACCAGCCGGCCACGTGTGCGTTCGAACAGTCGTAACTCGGAAGACGCTTCCAGCTTGCGGATCGACTGACTGATCGCCGGCTGGGATACGTTGAGCAAGGCGGCGGCCTTGCTGGTGGTCCCGGCACGCATGACGGCGCGGAAGACCTGAATGTCTCGCATGTCCATATATAAGTATCACTTATAGAGTTAATCCTATGTGCTGTTGATGGCGCCAGCGCGAATTCGGATACTGGGCTTCTCTTTTTTAGATTAACAAATTAATCGCATGAGTCTCCCTACTTCGTCGCAACAAGCGTTCGCCAGTCTGTCACCCGCTGTGATGCGCGCCTCCACCGTGGTGTTCGACACCTTCGAGGACTTTGTCCAGCGCAAGCAGCGCCAACCCGATGGCTTCAGCTATGGTGTCACAGGCACCCCTACGGCACGCCTGCTGGAGCAGCGCGTGGCTGCTCTGGAAAACGCCCGCCACTGTGTCATCGCCCCCTCCGGCGCAGCAGCCCTGATGACGACGGTGATGGGGTTCGTGCGCGGCGGGGACCATCTGCTGGTCTCGGCAGCCTGCTATGGTGCCCTCAAGACCTTTGCTGAGAAATGGCTGGCGCACATGGGGGTGGAGGTGGAGCTGTATCGCCCTGATATCGGCGCCGATATTGCCGAGCTGATCAAGCCGACCACGCGCATGATCTGCATGGAAGCGCCAGGCACGGTCACGATGGAGATGCAGGACATCCCGGCCATCACTGCCGTTGCGCGCCAACGCGGTGTGCTGACCATGCTGGACAACACCTGGGCCAGCCCCCTGGGGCTGAAATGTCTGGACCACGGTGTGGACTTCAGTATCCAGGCCGCCACCAAGTTCCTGGGCGGCCACTCTGACGTGCTCATGGGCTGCATCAGCATGAATGACCACGGTCACTACGACATCCTGCGTGAGACCCAGAGCATCCTTGGTCAGCAGGTCAGTCCCGAGGACTGCTTCCTGGTCCTGCGCGGGTTGGAGACATTGCAGTTGCGGGTGCAGGCACAGGGTGCATCGACGCTGCAGGTGGCGCACCATCTGGCCCGCCATCCAATGGTGGAACGGCTGATGTATCCGCCGCTAGAGTCCGACCCTGGTCATGCGCTCTGGAAGCGGGACTACAAGACCCATGGCTGCCTGTTTTCGATGATCCTGAAGCCTGCACCGGAAAGTGCCTTCCACGGTTTCTTCGACGCCCTGCAGCACTTCGTCATCGGGGCCAGCTGGGGCGGCGTGCACAGCCTGGCGGCGTATTATCCGGCCGCCTTGCAGGCCAATCGCGCTTTCCCGGCGACCGACCAGCCGGTGGTGCGCCTGTCCATCGGTCTGGAAGATCCGACCCTGCTGATCGCCGATCTGGATCAGGCACTGGCACAGTATGCAAACGCTGCAGCGCAGGCATGATGCACGCGTCAATGACCACAGAAGCGGTGCCCAAATGCAGGCACGGCAACCGGGAGGAGAACCATGATTGATCTGTTTGTCAGGGCACTACCGCTGCTGGAGAAAGCGGTGGTGGTGACCATCGGGCTGGGACTAGGCTCGTTCGTGCTGGGCTCGGCGCTGGGCATGCTCATTGCGCTGGCACGGATTTCCGATGCGCGGCCACTGCGCTGGCTTGCGTTCGCCTACGTGTCGGTGTTTCGCGGCACACCGCTGCTGATCCAGATTCTGCTGATCTATTTCGGTCTGCCCAACTATGGCATCACCATCGATCCCATTCCCGCCGCGCTGCTGGCACTGACGCTTTTCTCGGCAGCCTACCTGAGCGAGAACTTCCGCTCCGGCATCAATGCGGTAGATCGTGGTCAATGGGAAGCCGCGTGGGCCATGGGCATGGGCTACTGGAAGACGCTGTGGCGCGTGATACTGCCGCAAGGCCTGCGCATAGCCATTCCCCCCGTGGGCAGCCGCCTGATCGCACTGATGAAGGACACCTCGCTGGCCTCCACCGTAACGGTGGTGGAACTGACACGCGTAGCCGATCAGCTGGGGGCGACCACCTTCCGCTACATGGACATGTTCATCATCGTCGGGACCATCTACTGGATCATCAACCAACTGCTCACTCTCCTGCAAACCTGGCTGGAAGAGATACTGTCGAGGCGCTATCAATGAATCAGTCTTCCCAATGCACCGTCCGCGTCAGTGGACTGGCCAAGGCATACGGTGCCAATCAGGTGCTGCGCGACATCAATCTCGAAGTCGCACGCGGTGAAGTGCTGGTCATCATGGGCCCGTCCGGCTCGGGCAAGACCACGTTCATCCGCTCACTCAATCTGCTGGAACTGCCGGACCGCGGCAGTATCGAGATCTGTGGGGTGAGGCTGAGCGATCCTGCGACATTGCCGGCGCGTGAACTGCGACAAAAGACGCTGCAGATCCGGCAGCAGACAGCCATGGTGTTCCAGTCCTTCAACCTGTTCCCGCACATGACGGCGTTGCAGAACGTGATTGAAGGACTGATCTCGGTCAAGGGCGTTGCCAAGGGAGCGGCCCGTGAGCGTGGTCTTGCGCTGCTGGGCAAGGTCGGGCTGGCGGAGAAGGCTGATGCGTATCCGGGCAAGCTCTCCGGTGGACAGAAACAGCGTGTAGCCATTGCCCGTGCACTGGCCATGGATCCGGAAGTGATCCTCTTCGATGAGCCGACCTCGGCATTGGATCCGGAACTGAGAGATGACGTCTTGAACGTGATGCGCGAACTGGCAGGCGAAGGCATGACGATGCTGGTCGTTACGCACGAAACCCGCTTCGCCCGGGAAGTGGCTGACCGCATCGTCTTCATGGAAGGCGGGCACGTGCTGGAAGACACCACCCCTGCCCTCTTCTTCGGTGCTCAGGGTAGCGAGCGTTCGCGGCAGTTCCTGGGACGTCTGCACGAATGATGTGAGCAAGCTGGCGAATTACCGTGATCAATCTGTGCACTACGGTACAGCACCTGTAGAGAGAATGTGACAATTTGTCGCACGCATCACATCGGGTCCTGCGCGCATAATTCGAGCCTTCTCCCATCCAGGGCGAGTCAACGTGCCTCGCCCCATGAAGGCTTAAACATCATGGAAGTCAGTCCTTACGGCCCTCAGAGTTTGTGGGCGCAGGGTGACATCGTCACGCGCGCAGTCGCCCTCCTGCTGATAAGCATGTCCATCGCCTCCTGGCATGTCATGCTGACCAAGGCACTTGACCTGCTACGCATGCGTAAATCTGCGGAGGCCGCCCGTCGTGATTTTTGGACAGTCGCCGACCTGGAGGGCGCCCTGGCTACTTTAGGGCATGACAATCCATTTGCCGCGCTCGCCCGTGCGGGCAGGACTGCGCTGTTTCATCATCAACAGCATCGTGGATATTTGCATGAACAGCTCGCTGTCAGCGACTGGATCACCCTGGGCTTGCGACAGTCCATCGATGAAGCTGCTGCGCGTCTGCAAGCAGGCATGGCCGTTCTGGCATCCGTAGGGTCCACAGCGCCGTTCGTCGGTCTGTTCGGAACAGTCTGGGGTATCTATCACGCACTGGTCTCCATCGGTACCACCGGCCAGTCAAGCATCGACAAGGTTGCCGGCCCCGTTGGAGAGGCGCTGATCATGACTGCGCTGGGACTGGCGGTAGCCATTCCCGCCACCTTTGGCTATAACGCGCTGGTTCGAGGCAACAAGAGCACGCTGGCACGCCTGAACAAGTTCGGTTTCGACCTGCATGCGTTGTTCGTGACTGGCGCTCGTGCAGCGGCGTACCAAGTCAATGAATTGCCCTTGAGCGTGGCGCCGTCCCCGCGGTAGAACATACGCGAGCCTGGCATGTCGCTCCGGCGGTAAGGCTGATGAGCCGTTATCCGACCTTCTCCGAGTTCCTGTCCAACAGCCAGAGAATTGAAAAATCAGTTTGCTTTACGGTTGCCAGAAAATTACTTTAAACGATGAAAAAGACTTCCCTGGCAGCCGCCATCGCATTGATCTATCCATTTGTAACAGCCGTCATGGCGCAATCCAGCAACGCCACCTCGACACCCATCACCAATGCGGTTGCTGCTGAAAGCATTTCAGACAAGCAGCCTGTGTCTTCGGAGCTTCCTGAGGTTGTCGTTACAGAGGAGAGTCCGGGCTACGCTGCTTCACGGTCCAGCTCGGCGACGCGCACGGATACACCGTTGCTGCAGACACCGCAGTCTGTCTCTGTATTGAAGCGATCCCTCCTTGATGACCAGGACGTCCGCAGCCTCTCCGATGCACTCGTCAACGTTTCCGGGGTGGTGCCGACCAAGCCGGAGGAAGCATTGCTGATCGCTCCCATCATTCGAGGGTTTCCTGCTGAGACCTATCTGGATGGCCTGTCCATCTTCGGCGGAAATCAACAAGCATTCAATCCAGCAGGTTTGGTCGGCGTCGAACGCATCGAAGTGCTGAAGGGACCAAGTTCGACCCTGTATGGTGGTGGCCTGGGCTCTCCCTTGGGCGGACTCATCAACATCGAGTCGACGCGTCCCGAGATTGGCAGCAATGGCGGCTTTCTTGGTGTACGAGCCGGCAGCTACTCAACCACCAACCCCTATGGCGACTACAACGTAACACTGAGCGACAAGCTGGCAATACGTCTCGCAGGTGAATACCAGGACAATACAAGCTGGATCGACAAGGTCCACGGGAAACGCGTATTTTTCCAGCCCAGCATCCTGTTCAAGCCCGACGCGCAGACCGAGATTCTTTTTTCTGGCCAGTACAACCGTACCCAGCAGCTTGAGTACTCAGGGCTGCCGGCTCAACAGGCGCTGGCGGGTCAGCTTTATCGCAATGCCTTTCCAGGTGCGCCCAATGGCCAGCCCATGACGGATATCAACAATCGTCTCGGAAAGATCGAGTTGCGCCACAAGTTTGACGACGGCGTTCGCCTGGAGGCGTCCGCACAGTTCTACACCAGTAACGTTGGCCAATACGGAAGCTTCATCTATCCGGCACTGGCAGCGCCCAATGCTTCTACGCCCACCACCTATCCGATCTTCCCGCTCACCATGAGCACCAGAACGCGCGAAACCGCTCTCGACGCGCATTTGATCGCGCCAATGAACATGCTGGGCGGCCGTCACGAATGGGTCGCTGGGGTTGCATACGACCTGACGAAGTTCTATTCGGGGATGGGCTTTGATGGGACTAGCGTCGGCTCGATTGATCTTTCCGACCCTCAATACAACCTCGCCTTTGGCGACAAGACCCCCATCAACTCCACGCAGACGGATCGCTACCGCACGCTCGCAACTTACGTGCAGGACCAGGCTCACTATGGTCGCTGGCACTTCACTGGTGCACTGCGCCTGACTCAGCTTGAGTTCCAGGAGGCCGAACAGGGGACCGACAAGACTTACCACCATGTTTCGCCGCGGGTAGGCGTCAATTACGACCTTCTGCAAGGACTGGCACTGTATGCGGGTTATGCGACTGCCTTCCGCGCACCATTCGGTTTCATCGGCTCAACGGTACCCAAGCCCGAGACCTCCAGGAACATCGAGCTTGGTATCAAGCTTGACGATAAAGTGCGGAAACTGTCGGGCACGCTGGCCGTGTTCGAACAGACCCGCGACAACGTCGCTACAGCGGATCCCAGCAATCCCCTCGTGTCGATTCAGACGGGGCAGCAACGCGCACGCGGATTCGAGGCCGACATGACCTGGGAACCGGTGCGAGCGTTGTCCTTGCTGGCGAACTACGCCTATACCCAAGCGGTGGTCACGCAAGACAACACGATCCCGGTTGGGGACACACTGGCCCGCGTGCCAAGGCATAGCGGACGCCTGGCCTTCCGCTATCGCGTACTGGATGGCGCCGCTGAGGGATTGTCGTTCGGAGCCGGTATCACGGCACTCGGTCGGCGTCAGCTGACCTTGCCCAATACCGTCTCCGTGCCAGGCATGGCGACTGTGGATGCCCAGGCAGCCTATGATTTTGGTCGGTACACCCTTCAGCTTTCCGGATACAACCTGACGGGACGACGAAGCTACGAGTCCTATCAGTATTTTGGCTTTCCGGTCGTCATTCCGACACAGCCGAGATCGTTTTACCTGACGCTCAAAGTCAATATCTGAGCACGGCAGGTGGTGTTGTCATGGAGGTCAAGCTTATTAGAACCCATTTCATAAATAGGCGTGAGTGCGAGCGAGTCCCGTTTGGGATGAAGTGCAAGGCGCGAATTTGGGTC
>NZ_JABXGG010000032.1:0-21219 GCF_022627875.1 Herbaspirillum sp. C7C8 | reverse complement strand
CCCGCGGCACGTGGGCGAATCCCTCGCTCGCGCAGCGAGCGTTAGAGGGCGGTGGAGCGCGCACCGAACGCAATCCAAGCCACCCCAGCCAGCCGAAAGCCCGCGCATGCGGGCTTTTTTGTTTGGTGGCCCCTAGCGATGTGCTTGAGCACATCGCGGGTGGGATTCGAAGGGTTTCGCTTGCAAGCGAAACCGGGCCCGCGGCACGTGGGCGAATCCCTCGCTCGCGCAGCGAGCGTTAGAGGGCGGTGGAGCGCGCACCGAACGCAATCCAGGCCAACCCAGCCAACCGAAAGCCCGCGCAAGCGGGCTTTCCCTACCTAGCGCCTTTCACCTCTGATCTGAAGATTCCCTTTCTTCACTAGAAAGCCGAACCCTTCTTCACGTCCATCCTCATCCCGTTTCTTCTCTCGTCTCAGAAACTCCGAAATCTAGATCCTTTTCGATATATCCCCTGGCGCAAAAAACACAAAATGGCCGTCCCCTAAAGTGTTTGCGCCACGTGCCTATCGAAGCATGCGTTCTCCCCGCCAACCCACCTTATCCGAATTCCGCCGTACCCTCCTTGACGCATTGAGCTCTTCCCTGCAGCAACATGGGCAGGCGCGGCTCTATCTGCTCTATGCCCCCGAATTAAATGATCCCTTGTCCTTGGCAGAGGCCGATGCGCACTTGCCGCTGCTGATCCAGCCAGCCTTCACCGCTGCACAACGATGGGCGCTCAACAAGCTGCCCCGTCTGATCCAGCTGGTTGGTCTTCCTGGCGGGCAAGGAACTGGCGAGACCGATAACCCAATCGATGATCCTCTGCTGGAAGCCGGCATCACGCAGTCCTACGCGGAAACCGTGCTCGGCCAGCGCGTCAACGTACTGCATGCCAATGATGATCCAGGCCGGGCCGAGCGGGCCGTCTGCGCGTGGATCATCACTCCCGACGAGCCAGCCAAGCTGTGCAGGCGAATCAATGCTGCCTCCGTTGGTGTTAGCAAGTATGGCCAACGGCGCTGGATCGCCTGGTACATCGCCACATGCCTCCAGACGCTCTGGCCCATGCTTGCGCCAGACCAGCGGTTGGCACTGGCGGGAGAGGCGACCTGGCTGTTTCACGATGATCTGGGCCAACTCCAATCGATTGCTGGCGTCGAGGCAGGCGAGGGTGCATCCATTGCTCCTCAGCCGCAAGGGTTTCACCTGGACGACGCCCAATGGCAGCGTCTGGATCATCTACCGATCGTTCAGCGGCTGCTGGCCCAGTGGCATGACTTGTGTCTGGATACCGCCATGGAGTTTGGCGTGCATCCCCTGCAACGCTTGTCCGCCCAGGTGAGTCGTGCGCGGCAATTTGGGCTTGATGGAGAAAACCTGTCGCTGTGCGTGCTCATCGCGATGCAAATGCCTCCCGAATTCACCGAAAGCCCCGAATTCGGCGCCCTGCTCAGCGATGCAGCGCGCCACGGCGACAGCCTGGCTCAACGTCTCGGTGAGCTGCCATTACGCTGCTGGTCCCGCCCCTTGCCCACACGCTCGCTTCCATAAGCGCCGGTTCTGCGCCTCTCTCCTCAGGAAACTACATGACGGAATCCGCCATCGCGACCCGCGAAAAGGTCATCGGAAATGCAATCAATGCTACTGCAGGGGCACCACCGCTCTGCGTGAGTGCCAATTGTCAGACCTGTCGGCGATCCGACCTGCAATTGCTCATCGTCACACCCTCGGTCGCACCGCTGGAGCATGCCAATACGCTGCAGCGTGCCGGTTATCAATGGCAAGCCGCGCTTGATCCTGTTTTTGCCGGGATCAGGCGTGAGGCGACCGTGCCGGTGGCGCGTCTGGCTCGCAGCGGCTACCTGATGCTGTACTTCGTGCAGAGCCAGCGTTGGGATATCTGGCAAGTCATGGGCAACGGTCTGACTCGCAAGATCATGCACCAGGTCAGCGTCAAGCAATATGCAGCGCTGGTCACTGGCTTCCTGACGGCTGCGGCCCCGAAGACCTGTTCGCGCGGGGCAGCCAATCTGGAAGCGCCTCTGATCAGCATCAACGGTGCCAAGGATGTACAGAGCGTATGGCTGGCTTTTACGCCCCGGTTGTGGTCGCCTCCAGTACTGCAGCGTTATGCGGATAATCCCATGGTGGATCTGCCGGGGCCAGACGGCAAAGCAGTGAGGAAAGACAAATTGCGCACGCTGCGTGGCCGCGAGATCTATCCAGCAAAGTGGATCAAGCAGGGGGAGTTTCCCCAATCTGGATGCCTGCCGCTCAATGCAGCCAATCTGGAACAACACGTTGCTGACTTCGTGAAGGAGGGTGGCGCCGCCTTCGTCAAAGGGTTCGAATTTGCGCTCAAGCCGCTGGACAAAGAGCGTCTCGGGCAAGCCGCTGCCATGGACAAGGCGGTGCGCGCCGCCGAGAAACTGGATCATCCCACGCTGTACGTCAACAAGTCGCTGCTGGTGATGCTGCCCGATGACGTGGGCGTGATCGAGCAGCACAATCATCTGCGCCTGTGTGCGCTGGAATCGCAAAAGGCCTGGGCCGCCGGGGGACCGCACCCCGACGGTACCGGCTTTGATCCCTTGCGCAGCTGGAAACTGCGCTCGGCCTTGCATGTCGAGATGATCGAGAGCTGGGTCGTCGCCACCCGGCTGGCCGACCAGAAGACACTTCAAGAGGCTGGCGGCTACCGCCACCATCACATCATCAGTGAAGCCGAGTTTGAGCAGATCCGCGCCCGGGAGCAGGTCAGTGGCAAAGCCTACTACCCACTTGGGACCAAGATCACGCGCAACGATAGCAAGCCGGGGACCTATCGCGTCACACCGCCGCCGGCGCAGATTGAGCAGAAACTGGAGTCCGTTGCCGAACAAAACGCCCGTTCACGGATCGAGCGTTACCGGGGCAAGTTGCGCATGGAGGAGCTTGATCAATTCCGCCAGGAGTTTCGGGCGGGCATGGCGCGCTGGGAGACGTATGTCGCCCGATTGGATGGCGACCATGTGCGCTGGCTGACCAGCGGCTCGCTGGCGGTGACCTTGCGCCATGACTTCGATCAGAACCTGTCCCTCACCGCTGTGTCGAGCGCCTATGGCAGCGTCGTGCAGCAGGTGTTCGAATATCTGGACCGGTTGGGTGCTGTGGAGAAGGCCTGGGGCGGCGGCGCGATTTCAGTGAGCTCGTCCAGGGAACTGGCGCGGGCTTATGGCAAAGACCCGGAGGCCCCCGTGACCTGGCTGGAGCGGGCCATGCTGGAACCATGGGATCTGTACGAGGCCATCCTCTCCGACCCCGGGAAGCGCAAGGATGTCAGCGAAAAGATCAATGGGTTGGTCAACCAGTTGCCTGAAGCGATCAAGGAGGTATTGCAGGGCCAGCGCAAGCTGCATGAAGCGCATGTCCATAGCTTGTTGCAGGTGCAGGAGCAGGCGGTCCATTTGCAGGCTACCTTGCTGGACCCCAAGCAGGCGACCAGACTGGGCGCACCGGTGGCCAACGTCAGTCAGGTTCAGCGCGTCATCACCATCCAGGTCCGCACCGCCGCCATTATGGAGATGATGATCAATCCTGCTACCGAACGGTATGTGACGATCTCAGTGAAGCTGCCCATCGGCGAGGCGCTGGATGCGATGGTGCAGGGCGTGCGTCCGGCTTCGCTGGGGATGATCATAGAAACCAAGGTCGGTACCGATCGCACCACGCGCCACCAGAGCCGGGATGCCTTGCGCAAGCTGGCCAAGCACCAGGCGCGCGGCTTGCAGTTGCCCGAGTACTTTCCGGTGGTGGTGACCGAGCGAAAGCTTGCAGAGTTGAAGGCGCATGCCGGGCGTCAGCAGGAGCAGCTTGTCGAGGTCGTGGGGGACGGGCAACTGGGGCATTTGTCTGAGCGCTTCCAGTTGCCCAAGTCCACCGCGCTCAAGCTGGTGGGCGAGCAGGCCAGCCTGGCCAAGGCCGGCCGACAGGCGCTCTGGTCGCGTCAGGGGAAGATCACGCTGGTGTTGGCCTCTGTGCAGATGGCCGCGCTGACGGCGGCGCTCAACAAGCTTGATCAGGAGGAAGGAGATGCCTATGTGGATACGCTCATGTCCGTGATGGGCAGTACCGCTGGTTTGCTGGAGGGGGCGTTCGGAATTTCTGCAGCGGCGGTGGAAATCAGGAGAGCGGGGAACAAGCTGGTGCTTTCCAGCAGTCTCATGGCGACGTCCGCTTTGCGTCTGTTGTCGGGGGTGGCAGGGGCGGCGGCTTCTGGGTTTGATATGGTTGCGGCGATAGCAAAATACTCTTCTAGGAATGCAAGAGGAGAGCGAGCTGCTGCCAACGCATACAGTGCTAGCGCTGGATTTTTTGGCGTCTCTGCTATTTCGGCATCAGGCGGCATCACTATCGCTTTTGCCAACGCTACTGTGTCGAGATTCGTGATTTCACGAGCCATCGTGGTCGGACTGGGCGGTGCGACGAGCGCAACGATGGTTGCCGCGACTGCTACAGGAATTGGAATTCTTTTGGGAATCGCCGGTTTTGCCCTTGCTCTATATGCTGAGAGCCTTGAAGACGACTTGAACGAAATCTTCTTGAAACGCTGTTACTGGGGCAAAAGCGAGCGTACCGAAACACGCTTCGCAGCGGCTGAAGAGCCGCTCGATAAGAGAAATCTCGAGGAGATGCTGACGTGGAGCGAGCGCGGATTGGCGGCCGAAGTGAAGGGTTTTCAGTCGCTGTCAGTCGGTGTCAAGGCGTCTCTGACCTGGTCGAAGAATTACTTCAGCGATAACGTACTCCAGGCTCGCATTGAGGTTGTCCATGAAGGACAGGCGCCACGGGTCGCCTATACCTTGCAATTGCTGCCGGAAGATCTTGGCCGAACGGCGGAAGAGTCGGCATTGATGGTGCTCGATGCAGACAGCCGACGCTATGTCTTCGATATCAAGATGCCGTTGGATGCTAAAACCTGGAACGCAGCGCAGTCCGCGCATTTGACTTACCGCCTTTATGAGGAAGTTCCGCGAGCGCCGTTTGCCCAAGATGCCTTTGAACTCAAACGCGTTTAACTATCGGGATTCTCATCATGAAGAAAAATCATCGCCGCGAACTACAATCACGCAGAAGGTCCACCGCCGAGGATATCGACGTATCGCTCGATATATTGCCGCATGAAAGCGAATTCGTCCTGTATCACTGGACCGGCGAGCCTGCCAGCGACGTGTTTTTTGGATTGAATTCAAATCCGGCATTCAAGGGACTGGGTGATGAAGCCATCTTGCTTCCACCGCATAGCCTGAGTGTTAGCCGTACACCGCATTCCGGTAACTTCATCATGGAAGTCCATCCGCATGGATTGGCTTACGCGGATGGAGGCGCGTCTATTACGGGGTTGATGATGTTTAGCGCTCTATTCTCGTCGGTAGGTTTTGTTTTTCTTTTCTCCGTGACTTTCACCGGTCTCGTCAACGGAAAGATAGATATATTTTGGGATTTTATAAGACTCTTTTTGATGTGCATCTTGGGCCTCATGATATGGTGCGCCGTGCGGCTTGAGATATCCGGCTACCGCTACGCTCCAGTTCTCTTCGACCGCGCAGCCGGCAAGGTCCATGTCTTCACCGACAAGACCTCGCTCTTCAGTCTCCTGCCGTTATGGGGCGGAGGAAAATACGACATCCAGTCCTATGACTGGTCTTGCACGAGAGTTCAAGTCTGTCGCTCGCGCGTCGTCACGAAAAACCAAACGCAAGTTCTCGCTTCACTACACTGCGTAGTCATCAAGGGCCCGAAAGATGACACGGTGATCGCGCAATTCCCCTTGGGCGGTACGGTGTCTTCGCTGGCGGTGCAATTGCTGCTGAATCAATGGGAACACATCCGCCGCTTCATGCAGCATGAGGGCCCGCTGCTCAACGAGGGCGAGCAGGTCTACGTTCCCCACGGGAGCTCCCTGTTGCGCGCATTGTGCTGGAGCCAGCCGCTGATTGGTCCGGGGCGATATCCGTTTACTTTCCTCATGTTGCTGGCGCAGTTGTTTGCGCTTTGTTTCTTGTGGTTCACGATTCCTTATGGCTTGCTGGGCTGGGTCTGCTATCACCTCAAGAGCAAGCCGAAATGGCCAGCAGAAATCCTGTCCAGCGTAGGTCGTCGGTAGCGCAACGATCCCTCGAACGCTCCCCGACAGCATCATTTTTTCCAGACCAGCCAGTCGGTGTTTGTCTTCCCCGTAACACTTGCCGCAGGAATTTTGCGCTATCCTCCACCGCACCTCTGTTTTCAATCTCGTTGCAGGACCCCACTGATCGCAGGAGCGAAAATGACCGCAGCCGCCCATCTCGACATCGACCCTCGTGGCCTGGCCACGTTGACCCTCAATCGCCCTGATCTCCACAATGCTTTCGACGATCAGCTGATCGCCCGCCTGATCGTCCTCATCAACGAGGCGCGTGACGACAAACGCACTCGCGTCCTGCTGCTGGCCTCCACCGGCAAGTCCTTCTCCGCCGGCGCCGACCTGGCCTGGATGCGCCGCATGGCCGATGCCTCGCGCGAGGACAATCTGCACGATGCCCGCAAGCTGGCACTGCTGATGGAAACCCTCAACAGCTTCCCGGCGCCGACGGTAGCCAAGGTCCAGGGCGCGGTCATGGGCGGCGGTGTTGGCCTGGTCTCGTGCTGCGACATCGTGGTAGCTTCCGAGGCGGCTTTCTTTGCACTTTCCGAAGTCAAACTGGGCTTGGCTCCGGCCGCCATCAGCCCCTACGTGATCGCCAAGATGGGCGTATCGCAGGCGCGCCGCTTCTTCGTCTCGGGCGAGCGTTTCACTGCCATTCGCGCCGCCGCCATCGGCCTGGTGCATGAAGTGGTGATGGCCCAGGAACTGGATGCCAAGGTCCTGCAAGTGATCGATACCTTGCTGGCCAACGGACCGCAGGCGATGCGCGCCGCCAAGCAACTGGTACAGGTGGCCAATCCGCTGCAGGTCACGCCTGAATTGGCGGAATACACGGCCGGCGTCATCGCCGACCTGCGTGCCTCCCCTGAAGGGCGGGAAGGCCTGCGCGCATTCCTCGAAAAAGACGCCCCCGCCTGGACTCGCAATTCATCTGCTGCAGGATGAGCATGAAATCCATGCACGTAGCCATCGCCGGTGCCGGCCCGGCCGGCTTGGCCATGGCGCTCTATCTCAAGCGCGCCGGCCATCGCGTCACCTTGCTGGAACGCTTCGTTACGGCCGCACCGGTGGGTTCCGGCCTGATCCTGCAGCCCACCGGACTGACGGTGCTCGAAGACCTGGGCCTGTTCTCGCGTATCGCCGCGCTGGGCCAGCGCATCGACCGCCTCTACGGGGCCGACGCCCTCAGCGGCAAGACGGTGCTGGATGTGCGATATGACGCCGTGCGCGGCGGACGCTATGGCATTGCCGTCCATCGTGCAGCCCTGTTCGGTGTCCTGCAGGAGGCGGCGCAGCGGGAAGGGATCGAAGCCGAAACCGGCCATGAGATCAACGGCCTGGAGCAGGGCAGCGCCGGTGCCAGCCTCACGACTGCGGACGGCCGCCGCATCGGCCCCTTCGATCTGGTCATCGATGCCAGCGGTGCCCGTTCTCTGCTGCGCCGCTACGCGCTCAATACCTGCGAGCCCAAGCGCCTGCCCTATGGCGCCTTCTGGGTTTCCTTGCGCGCCCAGCCCGGTCTGTCGTTCGGTGTCAATTCACTGGTGCAGCGCTATCGCCGCGCCAGCACCATGATCGGAGTGCTGCCCATTGGTCGTCCGAGGCAGCAGGATGATCCCATGGTGGCCTTCTTCTGGAGTACCAAGCCGGACCAGGTGGAGCAGCTCAAGCAACGGGGGCTGGAAGCATGGAAGGAGGGAATTCATGCGCTGTGGCCGGAATGTGATCCCTATCTGGCCCAGATCGATGGCTTCGAGCAGATGACGCTGGCGCGCTACGGCCATCACACCTTGCCTGCGCCGTATGGACAGCGGCTGGCCATCATTGGTGATGCCGCCCACTCGACCAGCCCGCAGTTGGGGCAGGGGGCCAACATGGCCTTGCTTGATGCACGGGCGCTGATTCATGCCCTGCAGCAGTCCGATACGCCGGAACAGGCGCTGCCGCGCTATGCCGCCTCGCGACGCCGCCACGTGCGGACCTTCCAGGCGATGTCGGCAATGTTCACGCCGTTCTACCAGTCCGATTCGGTGTGGTTGCCATGGGTGCGCGACCAATTGGCGGCGCGCTTGTCGGTGGTGCCGCCTGCACCGCAACTGCTGGCCCGGATGGTGGCCGGTACCCTGGTCGATCCCTTCACCTCGATCGGCTTGCAGGAGCGCGACTGGAGCATCGCGCCCCAGCCCTCGGCCCTGGGCTGATGGCGTTCAGCCAGGGAGGGCGTTTTCCTTCACTTGCGCTCCTGGCGGCAGAACATGCGGCTGCGCAGCTGGCAGCGTTCGCGTTCCTCGGGCGTCATCGCTTCCCAGCGTGCGCGCATGAAGCGGCGCTTCTCATGCCAGCCGCCATGCCGCCCGCGAAAGCCGCCGAACAGCACCCGGCACAGCACCAGCAATCCCAGTGCCCGCCAGAAGCCGATCTCGGCCACACCCGGGAAGATCGGCGGCATCACCCAGTTCCACAGCAGCATCACCACCACACCCAGCAGGGGCACGCACAGCAGGCACAGCAGCAGCTTCACGCCCCAGCGGCGCGGATCACGCCGGCCACGGAAGCCTCGATCGCGGCGTGCCGGTGCAGGGGGATTTTGAGGCATCTCGTTCTGATCCATTACATCTCCAATTCGTCATAAACCGCCTGCAAGCGCTCGCGCAGATGCAGGACTGCATAGCGCTTGCGCGCCAGCAGGGTATTCAAGCTGGTGCCACTGGCAGCGGCCATTTCCTTGAAGCTGAGGCCATCAAGTTCGTGCGCGATGAAGACTTCGCGCTGCGCCTCCGGCAATTCGTCCAGCGCCGCCTGCAAGGCTTCGATCAGCGCCGCACGGGCATAGGCCGCTTCGGGCCCGCCATCGCTGGCCGGCAGGACCAAGTCCAGCCGCCAGGCATCTTCGGCGCCGTCGACTTCCTCGATGTCGTGCGCCTCGGGCAGCGGCTCTTCCTTCTTCTTGCGGAAGCGGTCGATGATGCGGTTGCGCGCCACCCGGAACAGCCAGGCGCTGACCTGCTCGATGGGTTCCGGCAGGCGATAGGCCTGGACGAACTCGTAGAACACTTCCTGCAGGATGTCTTCGGCCTCACCGGCGTCGGCTACCCGACGGCGGATGAAACCGCCCAGCCGGCTACGCTCGCGCATGACGGTGGCGGTAATCTCGCGGTCCTGGTCGCTCATCGGGGAGAGGGTGGAAATGGGCTGCATGCCCTGAAGACGGTTGATCTCGGGGCATATTGTGGGCCAGCAGGAAAAAAAGGGGGGAAACTGCGAAGGGTAAATGAAGAAACAAGCAAAATCAGCGGGTTTGCGGGGAGCCGCCCACCCTTGGCAGCCGCTCCCCGCTTGAGGCGCCAGGCCTTACAGCTCGATGCGCGTGCCCAGCACCTGCAGGAACTGCGCCAGCCAGGCCGGATGCGCCGGCCACGCCGGTGCCGTGACCAGCTTGCCATCGGTGATGGCCGCATCCACGGCGATATCGGCGAACTGACCACCGGCCAGCTTCACTTCCGGGGCGCAAGCCGGATAGGCCGACACCTTCTTGCCTTCCAGCACACCGGCCGCCGCCAGCACCTGCGGGCCGTGACAGACCGCCGCGATGGGCTTGTCGGCCTTGGCGAAGGCTTGCACCAGTTCGATCACCTTGGGGTTCAGGCGCAGATATTCCGGCGCGCGGCCACCGGCCACCACCAGGGCATCGTAGGCGGCAGCGCTGACCTCATCGAAGCTGGCGTTGAGGGCGAACTGGTGGCCCGGCTTTTCGGTATAGGTCTGGTCGCCTTCGAAATCGTGGATCGCGGTCTTCACCTTGTCACCGGCTTTCTTGCCGGGGCAGACCGCATGAACAGTGTGGCCGACCATCTGCAGGGCCTGGAAGGGCACCATGGTTTCATAATCCTCGGCGAAATCACCGGTCAAGAGCAGGATCTTCTTTGCAGCCATCGTCATCTCCTTGGGATAAGGCCGCCAGCGCGGGGAGGAGCCGGGCGGCCGGGTTGAAACGCATTTCGTCGCGGATGGGCTGGCCGCCAGTCTCACTCCAGCCAGCGCATCCGACGCGACTGGCCCATCAGGAAGTCGCGGTTCAGTTCCACGCACTCGCGCAGGTAGCTCCACAGGGCCGACACCCGCGCCACATGGCGTTGTTCGCTGGAGGCCACCAGCCAGAAGGTGCGCGTGATGGCGATCTCCCCGGGCAGCACCGGCACCAGCTCTTCGGACTGCTGGGCCAGGAAGCAGGGCAGGATGGCCAGCGCCCGGCCGGCACAGGCCGCCGTGTATTGCGCCACCACGCTGGTGCTGCGAAAGGCCCGGAAGGCGTCCGGCGCCACCGTATCCTTGTAGCGCAATTCTTCACTGAAGACCAGATCATCGATGTAGCCGATGAAGTTGTGTTGCGCCAGGTCATCCACGGTATGAATGGGCGGGTGCTGCGCCAGGTAGTCACGTGAAGCATAAAGCTTCAGAACATAGTCGGACAGTTTTGTGACCACGTAATTACCCGACAAGGGCCGCTCGATCGAGACGCTGATGTCGGCTTCATGCTTGGACAGATTCACGAAACGCGGCATGGGCAGCATGTCCACCGTGATGTGCGGGTTGCGGGCGCAGAAGTGGGCCAGATGCGGCGCCAGCACGAAGGTGCCGAAACCTTCGGTGGCGCCTAGCCGCACCTGGCCGGAGAGCTTGCTGTTGTGTCCGCCCAGCTCGTCGGTGGCGGCGTAGAGCGTGCTTTCGACCTGCTCGGCATATTCCACCAGCCGGTAGCCGTCCGCGGTGAGCTTGTAGCCGTGATTGTTGCGGTCAAACAGCTGGCTGCCGACCTGTTCTTCAAAACGTTTCATGCGCCGCGATACGGTGGAGTGGTCGATGCCCAGCTTCTTGGCGGCATCCACCAGGCCCTGGCTGCGCGTGAGTTCGAGAAAGATCCTGAGGTTGTCCCAGTCCAGCATGTGCTCTCCGTGATTTGCGATTTGCATCAATGCAAAAGCGTTTTGTCTTTGTGGTTATTGTATCGATAAATACGCACATGCAGAATAGCGGGGCCGTGACGGCACCCCGCGTAGAGAGGAGAGGTGCTGCAAGGCAGGAGACAACGGCAAGACCCGCCGTCCATGAACGCGGGCAGGTCCGACAACAATCACAAGATCAAGGAGACAAGATGTCCAAGAACGCTTTCGGCCGTTCCCTCACGGCTGCGGCCGTGGCCTGTGCGGTATCGCTGGGCGCCACTGCCATTCCCGCCCTGGCGCAGGACGCCAACACCGTCAAGATCGGCGTGCTCACCGACATGTCCGGCCCGTATTCGGCCATGGGTGGGCAGGGCTCGGTGGTCGCTGCCAAGATGGCGGTGGAGGATTGCCTCAAGAATGAGTGCAAGGGGATGAAGATCGAGATCCTCTCGGCGGACAACCAGAACAAGCCGGATGTTGGCGTCACCCGCGCCCGCGAATGGCTGGACCGCGACAAGGTCGAGGCCATCGCCGACCTCACCAATTCCTCGGTCGCCCTGGCGGTGCAAAAGCTCATCAAGGACAAGGGCGGCATTGCCATGTACAGCGGCCCGGCCACCGGTGCGCTGACCACGGCAGAATGCGCGCCCAATGGCTTCCACTGGATGTTCGACACCTACTCGCAAGCGGCTGGTGCGGCGGCGGCGCTGACCAAGCTGGGCAACAAATCCTGGTACTTCGTGACGGTGGACTACGCCTTCGGTCACTCGCTGGAAAAGGATGCTGCTGACGTGGTCAAGGCCAATGGCGGCACGGTGGTGGGCTCGGTGCGGCATCCGCTGAATGCTTCCGACTTCTCTTCCTTCCTGCTGCAGGCGCAGGCGTCCAAGGCCCAGGTGATCGGTCTGGCCGATGGCGGCACCGATGTGGTCAATGCCATCAAGCAGGCACGCTCCTTTGCCATCGGCGGCAAGGACCAGCGCCTGGTGGCACTGCTGGTGTTCCTGTCGGATGTGCATGCGCTGGGACTGGAGGCGGCGCAGGGGCTGGTCTATACCGATGGCTTCTACTGGGATTACGACGAGCAGACGCGCGCCTTCTCCAAGCGCTTCGAAGCGCAGTTCAAGAACAACAAGCCGACCATGGTGCAGGCGGGCGTGTATTCCAGCGTCTATCAGTTCCTCAAGGCACGTGCAGCCGCCAAGACCTCCGACTGGAAGGTGGTGGCGCAGAAAATGCGCGAAATCCCGATCTCGGATGCCGTCATGCGCAATGCCTCCATCCGTCCGGATGGGCGCGTGATCCACGACATGTACCTGTACCAGGTCAAGACCCCGGCCGAGTCCAAGGGCCCGTGGGATTACCTGAAGCTGCTCTCGGTGATCCCGGCTCAGCAGGCTTTCCGTCCGATGGACGCGGCCTGCCCGCTGGTCAAGCAGTAATGCCTCTGGCCGGCAGCCGTGCTGCCGGCCCTGCTCTCCCCACCTCTTCACTATGGAAATCGCAATGAGCCAAGCCAACATCCCCAACGTTCCCCTGTACCTCAACGGTGAAAAGGTGCAGTCCACTTCCAAGGAGTGGCGCGACGTATTGAACCCGGCCACCCAGGAAGTGGTAGCCCGCGTGCCCTTCGCCACCAAGGAAGAAGTCGACCGGGCCGTGGCCAACGCCAAGGAAACCTTCAAGACCTGGCGCAATACCTCACTGGCGCAGCGCATGCGTATCATGCTCAAGTTCCAGCAACTGCTGCGCGAGAACATCGCCCCGCTGGCTGAACTGATCACCCGCGAACACGGCAAGACCCTGCCGGACGCCGAAGGTGAAGTCATGCGCGGCCTGGAAGTGGTGGAGCACGCCTGCTCGATCACCTCGCTGCAACTGGGCGAACTGGCCGAGAACGTGGCCGGGGGCGTGGACGTCTATACGCTCTACCAGCCGCTGGGCGTGGGCGCTGGCATCACTGCCTTCAACTTCCCGGTGATGCTGCCTTGCTTCATGTTCCCCATCGCCGTGGCCTGCGGCAATACCTTCGTGTTGAAGCCCTCCGAGCAGGATCCGACCTCGTCGCTGTTCCTGGTCGAACTGGCCAACCAGGCCGGCCTGCCGCCGGGCGTATTGAACGTGGTGCATGGCGGCCCGGACGTGGCCAACATGATCTGCGACCATCCTGATATCAAGGCGGTCTCCTTCATCGGTTCGACCCATGTCGGTACCCACATCTACCGTCGCGCCAGCGAGGCCGGCAAGCGCGCCCAGTGCATGATGGGCGCCAAGAACCACTGCATCGTGCTGCCCGATGCGCCCAAGGATCAGGCCATCAACAACCTGCTGGGCGCGGCCTTCGGTGCGGCGGGCCAGCGCTGCATGGCGAACTCGGTGGTGGTGCTGGTGGGCCAGACGCGTGAATGGATTCCGGAAATCGTGGAACGCTCCAAGGCCATGAAGGTCGGCCCCGGCACCGACCGCAAGGCCGATGTCGGCCCGCTGGTTTCCAAGGCGGCCAAGGAACGTGTCGAACGCCTCATCGCCAGCGGCGTGGAGCAGGGTGCCAAGTTGCTGCTCGATGGTCGCAACTGCAAGGTGGCCGGCAGCGAGAATGGCAATTTCGTCGGTCCGACCGTCTTCACTGGCGTCAAGCCGGAGATGGATATCTACACCCAGGAAATCTTCGGCCCGGCCATGTGCATCGTCGAACTGGACACGCTGGATGAAGCCATTGCCTTCATCAATGCCAATCCCAATGGGAACGGTACCTCCATCTTCACCAGCTCGGGCTATGCGGCGCGCAAGTTCCAGAACGAGATCGACGTCGGTCAGGTCGGCATCAACGTGCCTATTCCCGTGCCGGTGGCCTATTTCAGCTTTACTGGTTCGCGCGCTTCCAAGCTGGGCGACCTCGGCCCCAACGGCAAGCAGGCCGTCACCTTCTGGACCCAGACCAAGACCGTCACCGCGCGCTGGTATGCGCCCGACGAAGAGGCCGGTCAGGTCAACACCACCATCACCCTGAAGTAAGGAGAGCAGCATGAGCGCCAACATCGTCTTCATCGGCCTGGGCAACATGGGTTTGCCGATGGCGCAGAACCTGGTCCGGGCCGGTTTCTCGGTCAGTGGACATGACCTGGTCAAGGCCAGTGTGGACAAGCTGGTGGCAAGCGGGGGCAAGACCGAAGCCGATTCCATGGCAGCGGTGGCCAAGGCCGACGTCGTCATCACCATGCTGCCGGCCAGCCGGCATGTGGAGTCCCTCTACCTGGGCGAGGCTGGCGTACTGGCCTCGGCCAAGCCGGGGGCGCTGTTGATCGACTGCTCCACCATCGCGCCGGAAGCGGCGCGCAAGGTGGCGGCAGCGGCCGGGGCGCGCGGCTTCGAGATGCTCGATGCACCGGTCTCGGGGGGGACCAATGGCGCCACGGCAGGCACACTGACCTTCATGGTGGGCGGCAGCCGGCAAGCCTTCGAGGCGGCCCAGCCTTATCTGCAAAAGATGGGGAAAGCGATCTATCACGCAGGGGACAGCGGCAGCGGCCAGACCGTCAAGGTCTGCAACAACATGCTGCTGGGCATCCTGATGATCGGTACGTCCGAAGCCATCCGCCTGGGCATGGCCAACGGCATGGATCCCAAGGTGCTCTCGGAAATCATGTCCAAGAGCTCTGGACGCAACTGGGCGCTGGAAGTCTACAACCCTTGCCCCGGTGTGATGGAAACGGCACCTGCCTCCAAGGACTATGCCGGCGGTTTCGGCGTGGACCTGATGTTGAAGGATCTGGGTCTGGCGGTGGAAAATGCGCTGGCAACCAACTGCGCCATTCCGCTGGGCTCTACCGCCCGCAACCTCTACGACATCCACAGCATGAACGGTGCCGGCAAGCTGGACTTCTCCAGCATCTTCAACATGCTGGGCAAGGCGAAGTAAGGCCAACACCCGCAGGCAGAAAAAAGGGACGGCCGCTTGCGGGGCCGTCCCTTCCTTTTTCTGCATGCGGATGTGCAGCTTATTTCTTCACTTCATCCTCGATGTGGGCACGGATGATGTCGGCGAAGCTGGCATCGGCCGTAAAGCCCAGCGCCTTGGCGCGCTTGGCTTCGAAGGCGCCGGGCCAGGAGTTGACGATGCGTTTGATGGCTTCGTCTTCCTTCCACTCGATCAGTTGTGCCACTTCCTTGCCGGCCACTTGTTCGAGGGCATCGACCATCTCCCCGACGGTCACGCACAAGCCGTCGATGGAGAGGAAGCGGGCCAGACCGAGGTCGGCGCCATTGATTTCATGACCATGGATCAGGTTGGCGATGGCCTGGCGCGGCGACATCAGCCACATGCGGGTATCGGGCGTGACCGGGCAGACCGAGGGCTGGCCATTGAGAGGTTCGCGGATGATGCCCGAGGCGAAGCTGGAAGCCGCCTTGTTGGGCGCGCCCGGACGCACCGAAATGGTCGGCATGCGCAGCGCCCGGCCATCGATGAAACCCTTGCGCGAATAATCCTGCACCAGCAGTTCGCCCATGACCTTCTGTGCGCCGTAGGAGCTCTGCGGCATCAGCAGGGTGTTGTCCGGGACCACGGCCGGCAGCTCGCCGCCGAATACCGCCACCGAGCTGGTAAAGACCACGCGCGGCTTGGTGCCCAGGGCGCGGGCGCGCTCGAGGATGACGCGGGTGGCGTCGAAGTTGATCTTCATGCCCAGGTCGAAATCGGCCTCGGCGTGGCCGCTGACGATGGCGGCCAGGTGGAAGATGGACTGCGTCTCGGGCGTGATGACGCGCTCGATCACGGCAGCGTCGGCGATATCGCCGGTGACGGCTTCGATGCGCGGATCATTGAAACCCTGCGCCGGTACCACATCCAGCAGGGTGATGCGCTTGATGGCTTGCGGCTGGCCGTCGCGGCCGGTCAGGGTGCCGCGCTGCAGCAGCTGGCGCGCCAGTCGGCTACCCAGGAAACCGGCGCCGCCGGTGATGACGATGTGCATGTGTTCTCCTCGTGATCTGTCGTCGGAATAGGGGGATATGAACGCTTGAGCGAAACCCGTGCTGCGCATTATAGCGGAAGTTGTAATACAACTTTGAGAATATGAAGCGTAAGTCACAAAAGCCCATGCCTGCGCGGTATCATGCGCGCCATGAAGACTTCATCCTCCTCCAGGCCGCAGGCGTCGGCCCTTGGCTCGATGGCGGCGGCCGCGCGTGGCAAGACCACGCTGGCCGACCATGTCACCAGCGTGCTGGCGCAGCAGATTCGCAGCGGGGAATTTGCCCCTGATGCGCGGCTGCCGTCGGAGATGGAGTTGACGGAACGTTTTTCGGTCAGCCGCACGGTGATTCGCGAAGCCATCTCGCGCCTGAAATCCGAGGGCCTGGTCGGTTCGCGCCGGGGCAGTGGCACGGTAGTGCTACCGGTCACGCAGGCCACGCCGTTCCGGCTGGATCTGAAGGTGGATGACGGCCGCGACTCCATCCAGGCGGTGCTGCGGGTCATCGAGCTGCGGCGCGGGGTGGAAGGGGAGATGGCGGCCCTGGCGGCGCAGCGCCGCACGCGGGCGCAGAACCTGGCGATCCGGCAAGCCTTGCAGGACATCGATACGGCAGCAGCGGCGGGGCGCGATGGCGTGCAGGAAGATTTTGCCTTCCATGCCGCCATTTCCAATGCCTCGCACAATCCGCTCTATACCTCGCTGGTGCAGTTCCTGAGCCAGTTCCTGCACGCCGCCATCCGGGTGGCGCGCATGAACGAGGCGCGCAGCAGCGAGTTCGTGCAGCAGGTGCGCGCCGAACATGCGGCGCTGGCGCAAGCCATCAGCGACGGCAATGCCGAGGCCGCCCGGGCGGCGGCCTTGCGTCACATGGAGAATTCCGCCCAGCGTCTGCAGGCGGCCGACAAGGCTTTCTGGGCCAGTGCACAAGGGCAGGCGGCGGCGCGGGATCTGGCGCGGGTGAGGAGTGGAGGGTGAGCTCGGCGCTTCATTTGCTGCCCGGAAAACAGGCATAAAAAAACGCTGCACCAGGCAGCGTTTTTTATTGGCACCGGCAATGATCAGCCGCGCACGACCTTCTTGTATTCGTTGGTGCGGGTGTCGATTTCGATGTCGTCATCCTGGCTCACGAACAGCGGCACCATCACGGTGATCTGGTTGGCTTCGATGGCGTTTTCGATCTTGGCTTCCTTCAGGACGTTGCCCGAGGTGTTGCCCTTGACGGCCGGTTCCGAGTAGGCAACCTTGCGCACGATGGTGGTCGGCATTTCGACCGAGATGGCCTTGCCTTCGTAGAAGACGGCTTCGCACTGCATGCCATCCTTCAGGTAACCGATGGCGTCGCCCATGTCCTCGCCTTCGATTTCGTACTGGTTGTACTCTTCATCCATGAAGACGAACAGCGGGTCAGCGAAGTAGGAGTAGGTCACCGGCTTCTTGTCCAGCACCACGACGTCGAACTTGTCGTCGCCACGGAAGACGCTTTCCAGCGGGCTGTTGGTCAGCAGGTTCTTCATCTTCCACTTGTAGGTGAAACCGGTGCGGGAAGAACCGTTGACGTCCGAGCGCAGGACGATCATGGGCTTGCTGTCGACCATAATGATGTTGCCGACGCGGATTTCTTTTGCAAATTTCATAGCGATGTGTCGTGAAAAGTAGGTTTTTTCAAACTGTCAGTAGCCCACTGGTAAAACTTCACCGCAAGCCCACGTTCGATTGAATTCCAAATTGCGTTAGTTAAAACGATAGCCCGCTATTTTAACCCATTTTCGGCAGTCTTCCAGTCTTCGGCGGCCAGTCGCGCGGCGAAGCTCAGCAAATTGTTCATCCAGTCGCCATTTGCCAACATCTTCTGTACCCATTGTTCTGCTTGCCCGTTCAATGCCGGCAACTGCGTTTGCAGGGTTTGCCAGATGGCGTGCCAGTCCGGCTCACCCGGACAGGCGCCGTTCCAGGCGCGGTTGAGGTCGGCCACGGCCGGTGTGGCCGGGTCATAGATGTTCAGGAAGGCATTGAGCTTGGTGTGGTGCAGGTTTTTGTCCTGGTGGTAGATGTTCCAGATGAAAGGGCGAGCGGCCCATTGGGCCCGTACGAAGGAATCTTCACCCCGCACGAAATTGAGATCGCAGCTCCACAACAGTTTGTCGTAATCCGTCTGCGGCACGAAGGGCAGCACGCGCACGGTCAATGCACCTTGTGTCGCCACCCTGCCGGCGCGCATCGGCGTGCCAAAGAAGGCCTCGATCGCAGCGCGTCCCACGTCTTCCGGCACCAGGCAGGTGATGGGGGCCGGCGAAGCTTGCCAGGCCGCAAACAATTCGGGGATCGGGGCGTAGTCGTAGCAGAACAGCGAGACCTTGCAGGCCTGCGCCTGCTCTGGTGTCACGCCCAGCCTGGCCAGGAAGGCCGGTCCTTCGTTCGCGGCCAGGAAGGCCTGCCGTCGGGCTTGCAGGTCGGCTTCGAAGCTGAGCCCGCCGGTGCGCTCATTGAAGCCGGGAAAGAAGAAATACTTGGTCAGCTTCAGCGCGCGATGCGGGGAGGGCAGGGTGTGGCAGCCTTCGACCCAGGCTTCGGCTGACAAGCCTTCCAGGTTGAACCAGACGGGTTTGGGCGAGCGCTGTGCCATGGCTTCCACATAGCCGGGCGGAATCTCGCAGCCGAAGAATTCAATGACGATATCGGCCACGTCGTCCGGCGTGAACTGGCCATCCTGGCCACGCCAGTGCAGGACCGTCACGCCGCTGAGCTCTTGCGCATGCGCCTGCGTGTCTACCGTGGGCCAGATGCGCCGGAAGCTCACCAGGTCATCCACCCACAGCCGCACCGCCAGCCCGTGCTCGTGCGCCAGCTGCCGCGCCAGGCGCCAGCAGATGCCGATATCGCCGTAGTTGTCGACGACCTTGCAGAACAGGTCCAGTGAGCGCAGGGGATTGGGGTGGGAATTCATCGATATGCAGAAAAAAGCAGAAGCAGGCCGCATGATACCGGCTTGGCCGCGTGGCGGATGAAGGGAAATGAACGAGTTGGACAAATTTTTTCAAATTAAATAGCTTGCAATTCAATTTTGAGCAGTTTAATATGCAGCACATGGACAAGACGCAGACAACGAATCTCCCCGACGCACTGATGGACGAAGCCCTGCTTCTGGACAATCAGCTGTGTTTCGCGATGTATTCGGCGTCGCTGGCCATGACCAAGGCGTACAAGCAGATCCTGGCCCCGCTGGAGATCACCTATCCGCAATATCTGGTGATGCTGGTGCTGTGGGAAAGGGATGGCATCACCGTCTCGGAGCTGGGCACGCGTCTGTTTCTGGATTCTGGTACGCTGACCCCCCTGCTCAAGCGCATGGAAAGCATGGGTTTGCTTCACCGCAACCGCGATGCCGGCGATGAGCGCCGGGTGGTCGTGAGCCTGAGCGAGGCCGGTCGCGCCCTGCGGGAAAAGGCCAAGGCCGTACCCCAGCAGATGAGCTGCATGCTGCCCGCGCTGGACCGGATCAAGGCGCTGGTGGTGGAATTGAAGCAGGTCCGCAAGGGCCTGGTCGACGCCGAAAATGAATGAAAATGTAACAAGCTTTGTGGTTTATATTGTGCGCAATAATATAGTTAATTATTTATATCGTTGACGCCGCCGCAGGGAAGGTCGCAAGAACGCAGCACCGCAGCATTGGAAGTGAAGCAGCAAGACAATCTGGCAAGCCGGTGATGAACGAAAGAACGAAAGCGAATCTTTCGACATCCCACCCCTCAAACGAAACCCGCAAGGGTGACGACAACCTGAACTTTGAAAGGAAATACCATGCCCTCGAACAAGATCGAAAAAGCCCTCTACACCGCCACCGCTACCGCCACTGGCGGCCGTGAAGGTTCGGCCAAGTCCTCCGACGGCGTCCTGGACGTCAAGCTGTCCACCCCCAAGGAACTGGGCGGCGCCGGTGGTAACGGCACCAACCCGGAACAACTGTTCGCCGCCGGTTACTCGGCTTGCTTCCTGGGCGCGCTCAAGTTCGTCGCCGGCCAGGCCAAGGTGGCCCTGCCTGCGGACGCCAGCATCACCGGCAAGGTCGGCATCGGCCAGATTCCGCAAGGTTTCGGCATCGAAGCCGAACTGAACATCTCGCTGCCGGGCGTGGACCGTGCCGTGGCGCAGGATCTGGTGAACAAGGCGCACCAGGTGTGCCCGTACTCCAACGCCACCCGCGACAACATCAACGTGACCCTGAACCTGGTGTAATGCCTTCAGGCGAGGCGGGGCCGACACGGCTCCTGCCTGCGCTGGTCAGTCTGAAAGAAAACGCCGCTGCGTCCCTGAGGTCGCCGCGGCGTTGTTGCGTTGGAAGGTGTTTCAGCAGGCCCGATGTTCGTGGCGCAGCAAGCCTTGCAGCAAGGTACGCGCGATGCAGCGATGAAAGGGCATGATCGCGGCCAGGTAGAGCTTGCCCAGCCAGCGCTTGGTGCGTACGACGGTGGTCACGATGAGCCACTGATCGTCTGCCGCTTGCGCCGCCGTATCGGGAGATTTTTCCACGCACAGACGGAAATCCAGATGGCTGTCATCGAGCCCCATGACCACGCGCGCCGGTTCGGCCAGCAGCAGCGGAAAGCCCGCCGGCGCACCATGGTCGCCGGCGCGCTTGAGACCCAGCGGCGCCACCAGGCGATCGCGCAACTGCATCAAGGCGCTGATCCAGGCCGGCTGCGAGGCCATCATGCGTTCGGCGATCTCGGTGCTGTTCAATTGCGCCAGTTGCGGCGTGAGGCGGATGCGGTAGCTGTCGGCGAAACCGGCACCTGGCAACAGGGCCCAGTGACGGGCTGCGGGGGCGACTTCTTCGGCGTGCGGGGCAGGGGCGGCGGGCATGATGATCTCCAGGCAAGTTGAAAAAAAGCCGGCAGCGACGCTGCCGGCCTTGCTCGCGGGATTACACGATCACGCGAACTTACCTGCCGTTGCGCCGCTGCTTTTCCGCCGCACGGGCGCTGGCGAAGCGTTCGTGGGTTTCCTCGGCCTTGCGACGGCCGAAGGCATAGTTGGCTTCCAGCCACATGACGTTGATGATGCCGAAGGCCAGCGCCAGGCCGATGCCGAGTATCCAGGCGAAATACCACATGATGTTCTCCTCGTTGCAGTTTGCGATTGCGCGTAATCA
>NZ_JABXGG010000031.1:0-22190 GCF_022627875.1 Herbaspirillum sp. C7C8 | reverse complement strand
TGGCGTCCCCTGGGGGATTCGAACCCCCGTACTCACCGTGAAAGGGTGATGTCCTAGGCCTCTAGACGAAGGGGACACTGTACCGCTACCTACCTGCGCTGCCTGCTGGGTGACAGCGCAGATATCGAAATCTGGCGTCCCCTGGGGGATTCGAACCCCCGTACTCACCGTGAAAGGGTGATGTCCTAGGCCTCTAGACGAAGGGGACAAGCAGGTACTTCACATTACTTCTTGTTTCTACACTTCAAGCTTCGCCTGAAATATCACCGCCAAACATCTGCGGGTCGCTGGTGGAGGTAAGCGGGATCGAACCGCTGACCTCTTGCATGCCATGCAAGCGCTCTCCCAGCTGAGCTATACCCCCGTTGCGAAGAAGCGAGATTATGCAATACCTATTTTCAAAAGACAACACGTTTTTGAAAAATAATTTCTCTTTTTCAAAGATATGCCGCCAAACGTGCCTTAACAGCCTCACGACCAAACAATTGCAGCACGGCGTCAATGGCCGGCGTCTGCAATTGACCCGCCACGATCAGGCGCAAGGGCATGGCCAGCTGCGGCATCTTGATGCCGTGCGCAGCCAGGACTTCCTTGATCATCGGGGCAATGGCTTCCTTGGTCCATTCCACGGTCGCCACACGCTGGGCAAAGTCGGCCAGTGCCGGCTTGATGGCATCCGTAATGTGCTGCGCCACCAAAGCCGCATCCGGGGCCGGCTGGCGATAGAACATCAGGGCCGCCGCAGCAATCTCGTTGACGGTATTGGCGCGGTCCTTCAGCAAAGCGATCACGGCCGCCAGATCAGGCGCACCCTCGAACACCGCACCCTGTGCTTGCAACAACGGACGGACCAGATCAGCCAGGCGGGCGTTGTCGGCCAGCTTGATATAGTGGTTGTTGAGCCAGTTCAGCTTTTCCGGGTTGAACTGCGCCGGGGCCTTGGTCAGGTGATCCAGGTCGAACCATTCACAGAACTGCTGCATCGAGAAAATCTCGTCGTCGCCATGGCTCCAGCCCAAACGCGCCAGATAGTTCAGCATGGCTTCAGGCAGATAGCCCTGCGCCGGGTAATCCATCACGCTGACTGCACCGTGACGCTTGGACAGCTTCTCGCCATCCGCACCCAGGATCATCGGCACGTGGCCATACTCGGGCAGCGTGCCGCCCAGGGCCTTCAAGATATTGATCTGGCGCGGCGTATTGTTCACATGGTCGTCGCCACGGATGACGTGGGTGATCTTCATGTCCCAGTCATCCACCACCACGCAGAAGTTGTAGGTGGGAGTGCCATCCGGACGGGCGATGACCAGATCGTCCAGCTCACGGTTGGAGATGGTGATGGGGCCCTTGACCACATCGTTCCAGCTGACTTCGCCATCCTGCGGATTCTTGAAACGCACCACCGGCTTGCGCCCTTCCGGGATGGCCGGCAGGGTCTTGCCCGGTTCCGGACGCCAGGTGCCGTCGTAGCGCGGCTTCTCGCCGGCCGCACGCTGGCGCTCGCGCATGGCTTCCACTTCTTCCGGGGTGCAGTAGCAGTAGTAGGCGGTGCCCTGCTCCAGCATCTGGCCGATCACTTCGCGATAGCGATCCATGCGCTTCATCTGGTAGAACGGACCTTCGTCATGCTCCAGACCCAGCCACTGCATGCCCTCGATGATGGCCTGCACCGCTTCCGGGGTGGAACGCTCGACGTCGGTATCTTCGATACGCAACACGAAGGTGCCGCCAAAGCGACGGGCGTAGGCCCAGGAGAACAGCGCCGTGCGGGCGCCGCCCAGGTGCAGGTAGCCGGTGGGACTGGGAGCGAAACGGGTACGAACTTGAGTGGCAGTCATGATAGCGAGTAAAAATCAGGCCGGTCCTGGAATGCCAGGGCCGGCCATCGATCAAGCAAAGAAATTCGGAAAGGCGTCATTTTAACGCCTTTGGAGGGCGGCACGCCATGCCGACGCCCCGCCCCGAGGCCCGCATCAGTCGTTCTGCACCACGATGCTGGGGAACTTGCTGGTCATATCGCGCGCCTTCTCGGCCACCTTCACGGCGACCTTGCGGGCGATGGCCTTGTAGATCTCGGCCACCTTGCCATCCGGATCAGCCACCACGGTGGGCTTGCCGGAATCGGTCTGCTGGCGGATTTCCATGGTCAGCGGCAAAGCACCGAGGAAATCCACGCCAAAGTCGGCACACATCTTCTCGCCACCGCCCACGCCAAAGATGGGCTCGGCATGGCCGCAATTGGAACAGACGTGCATGCTCATGTTTTCCACGATGCCCAGGATGGGGATGCCGACCTTCTCGAACATGCGCAAACCCTTGCGCGCATCCAGCAGCGCAATATCCTGCGGGGTGGTCACGATGACCGCACCGGTGACCGGCACCTTCTGCGACAAGGTCAGCTGCACATCACCGGTGCCCGGCGGCATGTCGACGATCAGGTAATCCAGGTCGCGCCAGTTGGTCTGGTCCAGCAATTGCTGCAGGGCTTGCGTGACGATGGGACCGCGCCAGACCATGGGTTCGTCGGGATCGATCATGAAACCGATGGAAGAGACCTGCAGGCCGTGATTCTCCAGCGGCTCCATGGTCTTGCCATCCTTGGTCTCGGGCTGGCCGGAGATGCCCATCATCATCGGTTGCGAAGGACCGTAGATATCGGCATCCAGGATGCCCACGCGCGCGCCCTCGGCCGACAGCGCCAGCGCCAGGTTCACGGCCGTGGTGGACTTGCCCACCCCGCCCTTGCCGGAGGCCACGGCGATGATGTTCTTGACGTTGCTCTTGAGCTTGATGCCGCGCTGCACCGCATGCGCCACGATCTTGAAATAGACGTTGGCCTCGACGCCGGTCACGCCGGGCAGCTTGCCCAGCGCCTCTTCGACCAGCTGGCGGATCGCTGCGATCTGGCTGGCGGCCGGATAGCCCAGTTCCACGTCCAGCAGCACACGGCCGCCCTCGACGCGGATGTTGCGGGCTTCCTTGCCCCGGATCAGATCCTTGCCGGTATTGGGGTCGATCACCTGCAACAGGGCCGCCTTGATCTCTTCCACGGTAATGCTCATTGGTTCTCCTTGCTCAGAACCCGCAAGTCTAAACCAATCGCGCCAGCGCCGCCCTGTGCGCCGATCAAAGCGCCCTTGCAGAACCCTTCATATTGATTGCAACAGAGCAACTACTGCGCCCAAGGCCCGCTGGCTGATAGAATGCCCCTCTTTCATGGCAGTTTTATTGCAGTTTTCTTGCTATTTCGGCGCGCACGCGCCTTAACCCACTTGCATCGTCCGTATCGCCAATGAGCACTTCCGCACCTCGCCAACTCTTCGTCACGACCGCACTCCCCTACGCCAACGGCGCTTTCCACATCGGCCACATCATGGAATACATCCAGGCCGATATCTGGGTCCGGTTCCAGCGAATGCAGGGCAATGAGGTGCATTTCGTCGGCGCCGACGATGCCCACGGCGCGCCCATCATGATCGCCGCCGAAAAGGCCGGCATCACGCCGCAGCAATTCGTGGCCAACATCGCTGCCGGCCGCAAGCAGTACCTGGATGGCTTCCACATCGCCTTCGACAACTGGAGCTCCACCGACAGCCCGGAGAACCACGAACTGTCGCAGGAGATCTACCGCGCCCTGCGCGACGAGGCCCAACTGATCTCCACCAAGACCATCGACCAGTTCTATGATCCGGTGAAGAACATGTTCCTGCCGGACCGCTACATCAAGGGCGAATGCCCCAAGTGCGGCACCAAGGACCAGTACGGCGACTCCTGCGAGAACTGCAGCGCGGTCTATTCGCCCACCGACCTGAAGAACCCGTACTCGACCCTCTCGGGCGCCACGCCCGTGATGAAGTCCTCCGAGCACTTCTTCTTCAAGCTGTCGGATCCGAAGTGTGTAGCCTTCCTGCGCGAATGGGCGCTGGACAGCAACCGCCTGCAGCCGGAAGTGGCCAACAAGGCCCGCGAATGGCTGGATGGCGAAGGTGGCCTGGGCGACTGGGACATCAGCCGCGACGCGCCCTATTTCGGCATCGAGATTCCGGATGCACCGGGCAAGTATTTCTATGTCTGGCTGGACGCGCCCATCGGCTACCTGGCCTCGCTGAAGAACTACTTCGTCAAGACCGGCCGCGACTTCGACGCCTTCATGGCCGATGACAAGACCGAGCAGTACCACTTCATCGGCAAGGACATCACCTACTTCCACACCCTGTTCTGGCCCGCCATGCTCAAGTTCGCCGGCCGCAAGACGCCGACCAACGTCTTTGCGCACGGCTTCATCACCGTCAGCGGGGAGAAGATGTCCAAGTCGCGCGGCACCGGCATCTCGCCGCTGCGCTATCTGGACATCGGCATGAACCCGGAATGGCTGCGCTACTACATCGCCGCCAAGCTGAACGCCAAGGTCGAAGACGTGGACTTCAACCCGGACGACTTCGTCGCCCGCGTCAACGCCGACCTGATCGGCAAGTACGTCAACATCGCCAGCCGCGCTGCCGGCTTCATCGCCAAGCGCTTCGACGGCCGCGTGTCCACGCAGTGGGCCACAGCGGACGATGCCTTCCTGGCCAAGCTGCGCGGCGTGGCCGACGAGATCCGCAGCCTCTACGAGCAGCGTGAATACGGCAAAGCCCTGCGCCTGGTGATGGAGCAAGCCGACGCCATCAACGCCTACGTCGACGCCAACAAACCCTGGGAACTGGCCAAGGACAGCAGCAAGGATGCGCAGCTGCACGAAGTCTGCAGCCGCCTGCTGGAAGCCTTCCGCATCCTGACCATCTACCTCAAGCCCGTGCTGCCGCAACTGGCGGCCCAGGTGGAATCCTTCCTGCAGGTCCAGCCCTTCCAGTGGAGCGATGTCACCACCCCGCTGGCCGACGGCCACGTCATCCATGCCTATTCGCACCTGATGCAGCGTGTCGATCCGAAGATGCTGGATGCTCTGTTCGAAGCCCCCGAAGCGCCCGCAGCGGCCCCGGCGGCGCAAGAAAGCGCCATCGAGGAACTGGCCCCGGAGATTTCCATCGATGACTTCGCCAAGATCGACCTGCGCATCGCCAAGATCGTCAATTGTGAAGCCGTGGAAGGCTCCACCAAGCTGCTGCGCCTGACCCTGGATGCCGGCGAAGGCCGGACCCGCAATGTCTTCTCCGGCATCGCCTCGGCCTACAAGCCGGAAGAACTGGTCGGCAAGCTGACCGTGATGGTGGCCAACCTGGCGCCGCGCAAGATGAAGTTCGGCGTCTCTGAAGGTATGGTGCTGGCGGCTTCGGCCAAGGATGAGAAGGCCAATCCGGGCATCTACGTGCTCAACCCGTGGCCGGGCGCCGAGCCGGGCATGCGGGTGCGCTAAAGCACAGTGGCCTGCGCAGGAGGAAAGATCGCAATGAACCTGGTGATACGTGAAGCCACTTCGGAAGATGCCAGTCTGATCGCCGAACTGACCCGCCACAGCTGGGCCAACAAGGTCGCGCCCAGCTCCTCGGGCCATCGCGAGGCGCCCGACCATGTGCAGGAAGACCTGCAGAACGGCGGCGCCTTCATCCTGCTCAGCGGCGAGACGCCCGCCGGCTCCGTGCGCTGGCTGCCAATGGATACCGAAAGCGATGTCTGGGAAATCCGCCGCATGGGCATCGCCCCGGCCTTCCGGGGTGAGCGCCTGTCCCAGCATCTGATGGAAGCCCTGATCCACCGCGCCCAGTCAGCCGATGTGCGCGAGCTGCGGCTGGCGGTACGTACCGACCAGGCACAGCTGGTGGATCTGTACGCCGCCTTCGGCTTCGAGATCGCGCCGGAACTGGAATACACCCGCGCCAATCCGCAGGAAGCACCGCCCATCGTGATGCGACGGGTCATGCGGCACTGATCATCCACCCTTCCCCTCCCAAAAAAGCGACGCCTGGTGCGTCGCTTTTCTTTTGCCCGACCGCCGCCACGGGAAATTGGAACGTTTGTTCATCAAGCGGTAACAATCGCTCGCTACCATCGTGAAAACGTTGTCAGGAGGCGCTGCCCGCCTGGCTCGCCGGGGGGCGGTCCAAGAGCATGCGCTGAAAATTCACATTCACTGGTAAGCACCATCACAATGGCCCAAGGGGATAGACAGGAAACCGCCTACCTGGCCGTGCGCGTGGCGCGGCTGTATTACTTCCAGAACATGACCACCGCCGCGATCGCCGATGAAATCGGCACCTCGCGCGCCACCGTCTCGCGCCTGCTGTCCTTCGCGCTGGAGCGCGGGCTGGTGGAAATCCGCGTACACGATCCGCAGCAAGTCTCCGGCAGCCTGGAAGCGGCCATCGCCCATCACTACCGGCTGCGCTCGATTCAGGTGGTGCCGGTGGCTGCCGCCGCCACCGACAAGGAGACCCTGCAGCGCGTCACCTGTCACGCTGCCGCCTACGTCAACTCGCTGGTCACGCCCGGCACCATCATCGGTCTGGCCTGGGGCACGACGGTGGCACAGATCGCCGACCAGTTGCTGCCGCGCCATGTGCACGACGTCGACGTGGTGGCGCTCAATGGCTCCGGCAGCGGCGCCAGCTTCATCAACAGCTTCAGCGAATCCATCGTCTCGCGCTTCGCCCAGAACTATGGCGCGCGCGCCCATCATCTGCCGGTACCGGCCTTCTTCGACTACCCCGAAACGCGTACGGCACTCTGGCGCGAGAAGAGCATCAAGGCCATCCGCGACCTGCAGGAGCGCGCCTCCATCCTGCTGTTCTCCATCGGCGCCGAAGCCACCGGCAGTTACATCCATACCGCCGGCTACCTGGGTGAAGAAGAACGCCAGATCCTGCGCGAGGAAGGGCTGGTGGGCGACATCGCCACCGTCTTCTTCCGTGCCGATGGCAGCTGGCGCGATGTGGCCTTCAATGGCCGCAACAGCGGCCCGGACATGGACTGCTTCACGCACGCGGCGCACTCGCTGTGCGTGGTCTCCGGCACCGGCAAGCTGCCCGGCCTGAAAGCGGCGCTGCGCGGCGGCTTCATCAACGAACTGATCATCGACGAACCGAGCGCGCGCCTGCTGGTGGAGCAGATCCGCAGCGGCGCGGCGGCGTGATCGCATCTCCACGAGGAAACCAGCATGGCAGCCATCTCCTTGCAGGGCGTCGGCAAACACTGGGGTGACGCCCAGGCCGTCAGGAATATCGATTTCGAGGTGCAGCCGGGCCAGTTCACCGTCCTGCTGGGCCCCTCCGGCTGCGGCAAGTCGACCACCCTGCGCCTGATCGCGGGGCTGGACAAGCCCAGCTCGGGCAGCATCCATATCGGCGGACGCGACGTAACCCAACTGCCGCCCGCCCAACGCAAGATTTCGATGGTGTTCCAGTCCTATGCACTGTTCCCGCATCTCACCGTGCGCGACAACATCCTCTTCGGCGTGCGCGTGCGCAAGGAGCCACGTGCCGGTTACGAATCGCGCTTGAAGCGCGTGGCCGACATCCTCGGTCTGGCGCACCTGCTGGAGCGTCGTCCGGCGCAGCTTTCCGGTGGCCAGCAGCAGCGCGTGGCGCTGGGCCGCGCCATCATCGCCGATGCCCCGGTCTGCCTGATGGACGAGCCGCTGTCCAACCTCGATGCCCAGCTGCGCCAGGAAATGCGTCGCGAAATCCGCGCCCTGCAGCAGCAACTGAACATGACCATGATCTACGTCACCCACGACCAGACCGAGGCCATGAGCATGGCCGATCAGGTGATCCTGCTGCGCGAGGGCCGCATCGAACAGGATGCTGCCCCGGCCGATCTGTATGCCCAGCCCGCGACGGCCTTTGCGGCCCGCTTCATCGGTACGCCGCCGATGAACCTGCTGCCGCTGGACACCCACGCCGAAGGATTGACCATCAGCGGCAGCGAGGTGATCCTGCGCGAGCTCGGCCAGGCCCCGTTGCAATTGGGCCTGCGTCCGGAACACATCCGACTGGCCAGTGCCAGCGATGCGTCGGTGCCGGCAGTGGTGGAGACCGTCGAATACTTCGGTGCCGACACCATCATTGGCGCCCGCATCGGCACCGCCTCGTTGCTGGTGCGCGCGCCCGGACAACACCGAATCAGCGCTGGTGAGCCCGTGCACCTGGCATGGGATGCCCGCGACCAGTATTTCTTCGATCGGGATAGCGGCCTGCGCCGGTCCTGATCCACACCACGATTTCCGCAGCAAGCCAACCCATCCACCTCATGGAGATGCACTATGCGTAGAACCTTCCTCAAGTCCCTGTCCGCCCTGGCCGCGGTGGCCGCTACAGCCGCCTTCTGTGCACCGGCCATGGCCGCCAACCCGGTCGAGATCAGCTTCTATTACCCGGTCGCCGTGGGCGGTGCAGTCACCAAGACCATCGACAGCATGGTGGCCGACTTTGAAAAGGCCAATCCCGACATCAAGGTCAAGGCCATCTATGCCGGCACCTACCAGGAAAGCATCGTCAAGGCGCTGACCGCCTTCAAGGGCGGCACCCCGCCGACCCTGGCCGTGCTGCTCTCGACCGACCTCTTCACGCTGATCGACGAAAACGCCATCGTGCCCATCGACAGCCTGGCTGGCAGCGCCGACGACAAGAAATGGATCGATGGCTTCTACAAGGGCTTCATGGAAAACAGTCAGACCGACGGCAAGACCTGGGGCATTCCCTTCCAGCGTTCGACCATCGTGATGTACTACAACAAGAGCCTGTTCAAGCAAGCTGGCCTGAACCCGGACAAGGCCCCCGCCAACTGGAACGAGATGGTGGAAGCAGCCAAGAAGCTGACCAGGCGCGATGCCAACGGCAACGTCACCCAATGGGGCGTGAAGATTCCTTCCACCGGCTTCGGCTACTGGATGTTCCAGGCCATGACCGCCTCCAATGACGCGATCCTCATGAACAATGTCGGCACCAAGACCTACTTCGACAAGCCGGGTGCGGTGCAGGCCCTGCAACACTGGGTCGACCTGACGACCAGGGACAAGGTGATGCCGGCCGGTTCCATCGAATGGGGCACCATCCCCAAGGACTTCCTGGAGCAGAAGGCCGCCATGATCTGGACCACCACCGGCAACCTGACCAACATCCGTACCAACGCCAGCTTCCCCTTCGGCGTGGCGATGCTGCCGGGCATCAAGCATCCGGGCAGCCCCACGGGTGGCGGCAACTTCTATGTCTTCAACAAGACCTCTCCAGCCGAGCAGCAGGCCGCCATGAAGTTCATCCGCTTTGCCACCGAACCGGCGCGCGCCGCGCAGTGGTCGATTGCCACCGGCTATGTGGCCCCGCGTCAGGATGCCTGGGATACCCCGGAAATGAAGAAGTATCTGCAGGACGTTCCGGCCGCCGACGTGGCGCGTGAGCAGATGAAATATGGCGTGGCCGAACTCTCCACCCACGACAACCAGCGCGTGACCAAGGCCTTGAACGACAACCTGCAGGCCGCCCTGTCCGGCACCAAGACACCGGAAGCGGCCCTGAAGGATGCCCAGCGCGAAGCCGAGCGCATCCTGCGCGCCTACGGTCGCTAAGTCCTGCCCGTTGCACAAGAGCTGCCGATGAAACGCCTGTCCTCCTCCGTGCTGCCCTGGCTGCTGCTGTCGCCAGCGATGGTGCTGCTGATCGCCTTCACGCACTATCCGGCGCTGGCGACGCTCTGGCACAGCGTCTTTTCCACGCCCAAGGGAGCCCGGCCATCGGTCTTCGTCGGGCTGGAAAACTATCGCCTCATGGTGGACGATCCGGTGTTCTGGCAAGCCCTGTGCAACAACCTCTGGTTTGCCCTGGGCACCATCCCGCTGGCCATTGCCCTGGCCATCCTGATGGCGCTGTGGGTCAACGAGAAACTGGCCGGGCGCGGCGTACTGCGCCTGGCCTATTTCACGCCGACCGTGCTGCCGATGATCGCGGTGGCCAATATCTGGCTGTTCTTCTATACGCCGCAATACGGCTTGCTGGAGCAGATCACCGGCGCGCTGGGCCTGCCCTCGCACAACTGGCTGGGCAATCCCGATACCGTGCTGGGGGCGCTGATGGTGGTGGCGGTATGGAAGGAAGCCGGCTTCTTCATGATCTTCTACCTGGCCGCGTTGCAGCAGATCTCGCCAGTGCTGGCCGAAGCCGCGGCACTGGAGGGGGCGTCGCGCTGGCAATACTTCTGGCGCGTACAGTTCCCCTTGCTGATGCCGACCACGCTGTTCGTGCTGATCAATGCGCTCATCAACGCCTTCCGCCTGGTCGACCACATCGTGGTGATGACCAAGGGCGGGCCAGACAATGCCAGTACCCTGCTGCTGTACTACATCTATGAAGTTGGCTTCGCCTTCTGGGACTCTTCCTACGCTGCAGCCCTGACGGTAGTGCTGCTGGCCCTGTTGGGGTTGATTGCGCTGGTGAAGTTTCGTGTACTTGACCGCCGGACTCATTATCAATGATCGCCCCCACCTCGCCTTTCGCCGCACGCCATCGCGCGCTGGAAACCGTCTCTGCCTGGGTGCTGGCGCTGCTGTGGCTGCTGCCGCTCTTGTATGCGCTGTGGACGGCCTTTCATCCGGCGGCCTACGCCACCCGCTTCGCGCTGGACGCCCCGCTGACGCTGCAGAACTTCGCCAACGCCTGGCAGGCTGCCCCCTTCCCGCGCTATTTCCTCAACACCTTCCTGCTGGTGACCTTGATCCTGGTGGCGCAGTTGATCCTCTCCACCCTGGCGGCCTATGCCTTTGCCCGCTTCACCTTCCGGGGCAGCAATGTGATGTTCATGCTGGTGCTGCTGCAACTGATGGTGATGCCCGACATCTTGATCGTGGAGAACTACCAGACCATGAACCTGCTGGGACTGCGCGATACCATCCTCTCGATTGGGCTGCCTTACTTTGCCTCGGCTTTTGGTATTTTTTTGCTGCGCCAGACCTTCAAGACGGTGCCGCGCGAGCTGGATGAAGCGGCTACCGTCGAGGGAGCATCAGCCTGGCAGATCCTGATGCAGGTGTATGTGCCGCTGGCCAGGCCGATCTATATCGCTTTCGGGCTGGTCTCGGTGAGCACCCACTGGAACAACTTCCTGTGGCCGCTGATCGTGACCAATTCGGTGGAGTCGCGTCCGCTGACGGTGGGGCTGCAGGTGTTTTCGTCCACCGACCAGGGGGTGGACTGGTCCATCATCACGGCGGCCACGCTGATGACCTCGGCCCCCCTGCTGCTGGCGTTCCTGCTGTTCCAGCGGCAGTTCGTGCAGTCGTTCATGCGGGCGGGGATACGCTGAAGTGGCCGGGTCTCAATGGCCCGAGATTTCCGAGATCGAGGTCCGCACGACCTGCTTGGTATTCATGTCGAAATGCACATTGAAGAGCCGGTCCTCGTGCACGTAGTGATACTTCCAGTCCCACACCTCCTCATTCTTGCGGGCGAACTGCACCACGCTGCGCGGACGGCCAAATTCGCGCCGGATCTGCTCGCTGGTCATGCCCGCACGGATGGTGTCGAAATGCTCCTGGGTCAGCACCTGGGTGTAATCGATCAGCGTACCGGAAGCACCGATACGAAACATCCAGGTGCGGATGCCTTCCGGTCCCTTGGGATATTCCAGCGTCCGGGCACCCCCGCCATCCTCCCAGACCGTGTCGGGTTGGCCCATCACGCCGCGTACGTCGGCTTCGCTGGAAATGCCCTTTTGCAACTTGTCCAAACCGAACTCCTCGATGGGATTGCCGTTTCGGTCGCAGCCGAACAGGGCCAGGGCAACAAATAAAGCCCCGAAATGGGCGGCATGGCGACGCAGGCGAGTGAAGATGGGTTCACGCATAGGTATTTGATTATCCCTGATGAAGACAAGGTAAAATACGGCTTCTGTGTAACATTTGGCCTGAAAATATCATGCTCTTCGGAAAAAAGACCACCTACGTATCTGAAATCACCCAGTTCATCGACGAACTGAAGACGAAGAACCCGAAGCTGGAAGAATCGCAACGCGCCGGCCGCGCCCTGCTGTGGGACAAGGAACCGCTGGATCTGGACAAGACCGCCCGTGACAAGGCCTCGCGCGTGGCCCAGCAGCCCTACGTCTACCAGAGCCACTAAGCTGTTGGCATGACGGCCCAAGCAGGTGGCGCCGACCCCGCCGGCCAGCCCGGCGCGGAACCCAGCGCCGACGCCATCGACATCACCCCCGCAGGCCAGCAGGACACCACGCCCGACGTGATCGACGGCGTGGCATTGGCACGTCTGTACGGCGAACCGCTGTTCCAGCTGCCCAATGATCTCTACATCCCCCCGGATGCGCTGGAAGTCTTCCTGGAAGCCTTCCAGGGGCCGCTGGACCTGCTGCTGTACCTGATCCGCAAGCAGAACTTCAACATCCTCGATATTCCGCTGGCGCAGGTCACCGCACAGTATCTGGAATACGTCGAGCAGATCCGCAAGCAGAACCTGGAGCTGGCCGCCGAATACCTGCTGATGGCCGCCATGCTCATCGAAATCAAGTCGCGCATGCTGCTGCCAGCCAAGAAGGCCGAGCCCGGCGAGGAGCCCGAAGACCCGCGCGCCGAGCTGGTGCGCCGCCTGCTGGAATACGAACAGATCAAGCTGGCCGCCCAGGAGCTGGACCAGCTGCCGCAGGTCGGCCGCGACTACGTGCGCACTCAGGTTCACATCGAGCAGACCGTGGTCACCCGCTGGCCCGAGGTCGCCATCGACGACCTCAAGGCGGTCTGGGCCGATATCATCAAGCGCGCCAAGCTGACCCAGCATCACCACATCAGCCGCGAAGAACTGTCCGTGCGCGAGCACATGACGGGCATCTTGCGGCGTTTGCAGTCGGCACGCTTCGTCGAGTTCTCGGACCTCTTCGATCCCTCGCGCGGGGTCCCTGTGGTGGTGGTCAACTTCATCGCCCTGCTGGAGCTGGCCAAGGAAACGCTCATCGAAATCACCCAGGCCGAAGCCTTCGCGCCCATCTATGTCAGACTGTCCTACTCGCCCAGCTGAACGGGCGCAGTCCACCGGCAACGGGGCGATAGACGGTCCGCCCGCAACCAGAGAATCCGCATGAAAATCATTTCCTCCATCGAAGAACTCCGTGACCACCTGCGCGGCCAGTTGCGCACCGCCTTCGTGGCGACCATGGGCAACCTGCACGAAGGCCATCTCTCGCTGATGCGCCTGGCGCGCACCCACGGTGACCCGGTGGTGGCCTCGATCTTCGTGAACCGCCTGCAGTTCGGCCCCAACGAGGACTTCGACAAGTATCCGCGCACCTTCCAGGCTGACGTCGAGAAGCTGGAGAAGGAAGGCGTCTACGTACTCTTCGCCCCCACCGAAAAGGATATGTACCCGGAACCGCAGGAATACCGCGTACAGCCGCCCAATGATCTGGGCAATATCCTCGAGGGTGAATTCCGTCCCGGTTTCTTCACCGGCGTATCCACCGTGGTGATGAAATTGTTCTCCTGCGTGCAGCCGCGCGTGGCCGTGTTCGGCAAGAAGGATTATCAGCAGCTCATGATCGTGCGCAACATGGCACGTCAGTTCGCCCTGCCCACCGAGATCGTCGGCGCCGAAACCTATCGGGCTGAAGACGGCCTGGCGCTGTCCTCGCGCAACGGCTACCTGTCCCCGGAAGAACGCGCCGAGGCGCCGCTGCTCTACCAGGTGCTCAATGCGGTCGCCGATGAAGTGCGCGGCGGCCAGCACGACGTGGCCCTGGCCGAGCGCGTGGCCATGGAACGCCTGGCCGCCCGTGGCTGGAAGCCCGACTACGTGGCCGTGCGCAAACGCATCGACCTGCAGCCGCCCTCCCCTGCCGACATGGAGCAAGGCGCCCCCCTGGTGGTGCTGTCGGCGGCCAAGCTGGGGGCGACGCGCCTGATCGACAACCTGGAGATCTGATTCATGCGTGTGCTGGCGGGATGCTTGCTGTCCTGGGCGGCGTTGCTGGTAGCCGGTACCGCCCACGCCAGCATCACTGTCCAGGATGACCTGGGCCAGAGCGTCACCCTGAGCCAGCCCGCGCGCCGCATCATCAGCCTGGCGCCGCATGTGACCGAACTGCTCTATGCAGCCGGGGCCGGGGCGCAGATCGCAGGGGTCAGCAACCACAGCGACTATCCCCCGCAAGCCGCCCAACTGCCCAGTCTGGGCGGCTACAACGCGCTCGACATCGAGCGCATCGCCAGTCTCAAGCCCGACCTCATCGTGGCCTGGCACAGCGGCAACAAACCCCTGCAACTGGCGCGCCTGCGCAGCCTCGGCATTCCCGTCTACGAGAGCCAGCCGGACGACTTCGGCATGATCGCCTCCTCGCTGGAAAGACTGGGCCGACTGGCCGGCACCGACACCACCGCGCAAGCGGCTGCAGCGGCCTTCCGGGCGCGCTGGCAGCAGCTCGAGGCGCAATACCGGGGACGCACGCCCGTGACCGTGTTCTACCAGATCTGGAGCCAGCCCCTGATGACGCTCAACGGCCGACACATGGTATCGGCCGTGCTGCGGCTGTGCGGCGGGCGCAACATCTTTGCCGATCTTCCCCAACTGGCCCCCACCGTGAGCGTGGAATCGGTACTGGCTGCGGATCCCCAGGTCATCCTCAGCGCCGGCGACGCACGCGATCAACCGCTGGCGCGCTGGAAGCAGTTCACGCGCCTGCGCGCGGTGCGCGACGGGCAACTGTATTCGGTCAATGCGGACTGGCTGAACCGGGCCGGGCCGCGGGTGCTGCAAGCGGCCGAGGAGGTCTGCGGCAAGCTGGAGCAGGCGCGTCAGGCAGCCACACGCAGCCCCTAAGAAACATCCCTCGCGAAAAGGGATGCAGATTGACATACGGGTGCACGAGAATACGAAGCTTCTTTCAAGTCTTCGGGATCAGCGGGCTGCCCTGGGCGGCCAGGAAGACCATTCCGTCCGGGCTTGCGAGGGGGACGAAGCGGCAACCGAAGGCGGCTTCCAGCGCAGCGGGCTGCATGACCGCCTCCACCGTGCCACCTTGCGCGGCACTGCCATCGAGCAGCAAAACGTGCGAAGCAAAGCGCCTGGCCAGATTGATGTCATGACAACTGGCCACTACCGCCCCGCCCTGCTGCGCCAATGCCTGCAGCAGCTGCATCACCTGCCATTGCGCGGCGATATCCTGATGCGAGGTCGGTTCGTCCAGCAGATAGAGCGCGGGGGCCTGGACCAGCAGGGTCGCCAGCGCCACGCGCTGGCGCTCGCCGCCGGAGAGTCGCAACAGGTCCTGGGTCGCCAGAGCAGCCAGGCCGACCTGTTCGAGCGCCAGGCTGGCCGGTGCGGTGTCGCGTTTCTCGCCACCCCAGCCATCGCCATGGGCGAAGCGGCCGGCCATGACGGCCTCCAGTACCGGCAGCGAAAACGCATCCTGTTGATGTTGCAATAGCAGACCCCGCTGCAAGGCCAGTTGCGCCGGCGAGTAGCAAGACAGCGTACGCCCCTGCAATAGTACCTGCCCGCCATGGGGTGGCTGCAAACCCGCCAGCACATGCAGCAGGCTGCTCTTGCCCACGCCATTGCGGCCCAATACGCACCAGAACTGGCCGGGCCGGACCTGCCAGTCCAGTCCATCGAGCAGCAGGCGGGCACCGGCCCGCACGACCAGCTGGCGCGTCTCCAACAAGGGAACGGAAGACCCCTTCATGTGCGACTCCGCTCCAGCAGCCACAGAAACAGCGGCACCCCCACCAGGGCGGTGATGACGCCCACCGGCAACTGCACCGGTGCCACCACCGTGCGCGCCAGCAGGTCGGCCAGGGTCAGCGCCGCGCCGCCGGCCAAACCACAAGCCGGCAGCAGCAGACGCTGGTCATTGCCCAGTAACAGCCGCAGACCATGCGGCACCACCAGTCCGACAAAGCCGATGGTCCCGGCCATGGCCACGGCGCCGGCGGTGCAGGCGGCGGCCACGCACAGCAGCATCACGCGCAGCCGCATCACCGGCACGCCCAGCAACTGCGCAAAGGCATCGCCGCGCGCCAGCAGGTTCAGCGACGGAGCATGACGCCAGCTCCACAGCAGCGCCAGCAGCAGGACCGGTGCCACCAGGGGCAGCAGACGCGCATCGTCGAGGTCGCCGATGAGCCAGAACACCATGCCGCGCAATTGGGCATCGGGCGCAATCGACAAAGCCAGGGAAATGAGCGCGCCGAAACCGGCCGCCAGCATCACCCCCGTCAGCAGCAGGCGCTGACTGGAAAGCAAGGGCGAGATCGCCAGATGCCGCAGCGACTGGCGCACCAGCCCGAACAGCAGCAGCATGGCCAGGCCTGCACCCAGCAAGGCGCCGGGCGCCGTGACCGCCTGCAGCGGCCAGCCCAGCCGCAACGCCACCAGCATGGCCAGCAGGGCACCCGCCGCAGAACCACCGGACAGGCCCAATACATAAGGATCAGCCAGGGGATTGCGTAACAGGACCTGCATCAGCGCGCCCGCCAGGGCCAGCGCACCGCCCACCACAAAAGCCGTCAGCGCCCGCGGCACCCGCAGCGACAGCAACAGTGCCACGCTGTCGGCCGGCGATGAAGGACGCAGGCACCCCGTGCTGCCGCACAGCGCCGCCACCGACAAGGCCAGCAGGGATAGCAGCAGCAAGATGCACAGCACGGGCAGATAAGGTCGCATGGGTGGCAGGCTCAGATCAGTGGCAGAAGCGCGGGCTTGGCTTCAGAAGTCGTAGCGGGCGGTGAATTTTACTGCCCGTCCATCTTCCGGATAGATGCCCGATACCGCCCCGCCACTGCAGTCATAGGCTTGCGAGTAATACTTGCGGTCGGCCAGGTTGGTGCCGGTGACGGCCAATTCCCAGGCGCTGACACGTACCGCATAGCGGGCATCGAAGGTGGTGAAGGACGGCATGCGCGCGCAGGTGTTGGCAAAATCATTGCCCATGCGCTGGCGGTCCACCCAGCGCGCCCCCACATCGGCACTGTGCTGGCCGGACTTCCAGTTCAATCGGGTCGACAGCGTATTGGCCGGCACCAGCGCCAGTTGCTTGCCGCTGTTGTCGCCCTGCACGAAACGCGCATCGATGTGCTGGTAGGTGGCACGCCACCCCAGGGTCTCGGTCAGTTGCACGCGCCCTTCCAGTTCCACGCCCTGATGACGGGTCGGGGCCAGGTTGCTGTTGGCACCGTTGCCGCCATTGGCGGTGGGGTCGTAATACAGCTCGTCACGCACGCGATGGCGGAACCAGCGCAGCGTCACCTGGCGTGCGCTATTGCCCAGGGTCGCGCCCAGTTCCAGATCATGCGAGACCTGGGGCTTCAGGACCGCGCCGCTGGGCAAGGCGGTGAAACCGTTCTCGTCGGCCGTGGCCAGGCGATAGCTCTGGCCGGTCTTGACGAAGCCGCGCAGCAACGGCAGCGGTGCGTAGCTGGCCTGCAGGTCCCAGGCATTGACGGCACTGGTGCGGCCATAGGCACCGGAACCACTTAGCTGGGTGAACTGCTCGCGGCGCACGCCGGCGGCCACGCGGGCATTGTGGTCGAACTCGATTTCATCGCGCAGATACAGCGCCTTCGAATGCTGGGAGGCATCGCTGTTGCCATAGCTGGCGTTGGTGGCCGAACTCCATTGGGCCAGGTCGACGCCGGCAATGGCCTCGTTCTTCCAGAAACCACTCTCGAGTACGTGGCGCAGGCGCGGCGAGAACTGGGTAGTGCGTACATTGTTCTGCGCGGTCGAGCCGCTGCTGACATAGGTGGAGCGCGAGATCTTCTCGCGATGCGACAGTTCGGCGGCCACATCAAAGGCACCAAAACGGCGTTCCAGGAAGGCCGTAATGCTGTCGTTGTCATAGGAGCCATGGTCCAGCGGCTTGCTGGTCTGACGCGCATTGGCTTCATATTGCGCTTGCGTCAGGCTGCCCGGCAGGCCGAAATCGGCCCGGGACAGGTTGGCACGCAGGCCGAAGCGCCAGTCGCTGGCGAACCATTGCACCGTGGTGCTGGCGTTTTCCTGGTTGGCACGGCTGTTGTGGCGCCAGTTGTCGGCGTGCGATTTGGCATAGCTGGCATCGATGGACATGTTGTCCCAGCCGCGCGAGACCGCCGCCCGGCCCGCGCGCTGACCGTTGCTGCCGACTTCGCCCACCACGGTACCGTGCGCCGCATTGGCCTGCGGGCGGCGGGTGATGATCTGGATGGTGCCGCCGGTGGCGCCGCTGCCATAGAGGACGCTGCTGCCACCGCGCACGATCTCGATACGTTCGATGGTCTCGATGGGAATCGACGACAGCAAGGGCGTCGTCAGTTCGTTCTCGGAAATACGTACACCGTCGACCAGCACCACCATGTTCTGGTCCCCATTGGCGCCGAAGCCGCGCAGGTCCAGCGGGAAGTCGCGCGGACCGGCCAGGCTCTGGCGTCCGTAGACGCCGCCCAGCTTGCGGATGGCTTCATTGGCGTTGTCGATGCCGGCTTCGCGGATCTGCTCGGCGGTGATGACCGTGGTGGCCACCGGCGCAAAGGCCGGATCGTTCGGGAAGCGCGAGGCCGACACCACCACGGCCGACAGCGGCTGGCTGGCGTCGGCTGCCTGGCTGCCGGCGGCCAGGGTCGAGAGGATGAGCGCAACGGCGGTGCGCAGGGCAAAACGGGGGCGTGGACCGCCGCAGCGGGCCGGGAAATTAGCGATGTGCATGAAAAGACAGTCGATGAATGTGTGCAGCCTGCCTCCCCGCAAGCCGCAATCAACGGAAAACCGCACCAGCATTGGCTGTGCAGCTCCCTCCTGTTCTGGCCGGTCTCCGGACTGCAGGCATGACCATCGGCCTTCCCATGTGGCGAAGTGAACGTTCGCGCAAAAAACACAGTGGCGTGGAAGACGGTCTCGCCGGCATGGCGAGACGCATCGTCTCACTGCTGCCGGCACCTGGTTACCGTTGCGGGGGCAGTACACCTTGGCCGGCCCTCCTGCTTGCTGCAGGCGGCCTGGCGCGTGTTTCCCGTTTAACGGCCGGCGAGGATACGCCGGCGGGCACCAAAACCGCGCCATTGTAGGCGTGCAATGTGCAGGCTACAAGCGTCCGGCAACAGATGATGTAAATCAGCACAAGCCCGAGCACACTAATTGCTTTCAGGAAAAAGCCAGATAGAATTCATCCCCAGCAGCTTTATATAGAATAAATTCGATTCTTCTATCGAAAACATTTGAAACGCGGTCTCCGGCGCTGGGTGGTCGGGGCCGAAAAATTGAAACAAATGGGGGATTTCACTCGCTGTTTGGCCGATGAGATCATGGCAAGCGGTCCTATACTCGGCGCCATGGCATCGTCGACCGATGGACTCTTGGCGGGTCCGCTGGCCTCACTGTCATCCCTGAACCGTTGTCGTGGTCTGCGGGCCTTCAGACTCTGCCTCTGGCTGCCGATATCTCCTTGATATCGGGGAAAGGGTAGTTGCTGTGCCTCCCGGAACGACGCATTTGATCCGCCTACGGGCAACTTTGCACAGCAGTGCGCCGACGAGCGCACACCTTTGTTGGGAGAATCAGTAATCATGAGCGACGACGTTGATCTGGAAGCATTGTTTGACGAAATTTCCTCGCAGACGCTACCGGGCATGACCGCCGAACCGGCCGCCGCCACCGCCAGCAGCGACGAGGCAGCGGCAGGCGAACAGGAAGATCAGAGCGACAAGCCCATGTATGAACGCCTGGGCGGCATCGTGCGCCTGTTGCACGATTCCATGCGTGAACTGGGCTACGACCGCTCGCTCACCGACGTAGCCGAGCAGATCGGCGACGCCCAGAGCCGTCTCGAACACATCGCCACCCTCACCGAGCAGGCGGCCAACAAGGTGCTCAATGCGCTCGATTCGGGCATGCCGGCCCAGGACCGCCTGCAGGAACAGGCCAAGGACATCAACGCCCGCTGGACCAGGCTCTATGCCGGCCAGATGAACATCGACGAGTTCAAGGCGCTGGCAGGCGACTCGCAGAAATTCTCCACCTCGGTCATGGAATCGACCGAAGCGGAAAAGGCGCGCATGCTGGAAATCATGATGGCCCAGGACTTCCAGGACATCACCGGCCAGCTGATCAAGAAGATCGTGGCCATCACCGCCACCGCCGAGCGCGAACTGGCGCAATTGCTGCGCGACAATGCACCGCCCGAGGTGAAGGCGCAGATGGATGCGGAAAAACCGGTCACCCTGATGAATGGCCCGTCCGTGGGGGGCACCGCCATGGCACAGGACGACGTGGACGACTTACTCGATAGCCTGGGGTTCTAATGGATGACGAAATGCTCAAGGATTTTGTCGTTGAAGCGTTGGAGCTCGCCACCAACGTGGAAGAGCATCTGCTGACGCTGGAACGACATCCTGATGACCTTGAAATCCTCAACGCGGTCTTCCGCGCATTCCACACCATCAAGGGTGGCGCCGGGTTCGTGAACCTGCCGGCCATGGTGTCGGCCTGCCACCTGACCGAAAACCTGTTCGATGCGCTGCGCACCGGCAAGGCCCCGGTCACGCCGCTGGCCATCGAAGCGGCGCTGCAAGCCAGCGGCTTCGTGGCCGACCAGTTGAACGAATTGTCCAACGGCGCCGCGCCCGACAGCCTGGCCTCGATGCCGGCGGAACTGAAAGACATCCTGACCCAGGCCATCGAAGGCAAGAGCGAAGCGCCGGCACCCGCTGCGGCTGCACCTGCCCCGGCGGCAGCGGCACCCGCGGCAGCACCGGTGGCAGCAGCCCCCGCTGCTGCGGCCAGCATCGATGGCAGTGCCAGCGTGATGAAAAATGGAGAACTGGACTGGCCCGCGCTGTATCAGGCGCTGGTGCCGGGCGCGGCTGCCGCGCCGGTGGCTGACAGCCCGGCCGAGGCCGCTCCGGTCACCGCTGCTGCGCCTGCCGCCGCCGCTGCACCGGCAGCCGCTGCCGATGGCGAGCCCAAGGCTGCCGCGCCGGTGCAACAGAACCGTCGTTCCACGGATTCTCCCGGCGGCGCCAAGGAAGAAAGCATCCGTATCGATGCCGTCAAACTGGATGCCCTGCTGGAAGTGGCCGGTGAATCGGTGCAGGCCGCCAACCAGGCCGCCGTACTGCTGGAAAAGCTGCAACAATTCAAGTTCGAAGGCACCGCTGCGGCGCTCATGTCGACCCTGGCCGAAACCCTGGGCCGCGCCTCGCGCTACTCCAGCGAACTGCAACGCGCCACGCTGTCCACGCGCATGCAGCCGGTGGGCCGCCTGTTCCAGAAATTCCCGCGACTGGTCCGCGAACTGGCCAAGGACCTGGGCAAGGACGTGGACCTGGTCATCACCGGTGCCGAAACCGAAGTCGACCGCGTGGTGGTGGACAGCCTCTACGACCCGCTGGTGCACATGCTGCGCAACTCGCTGGACCACGGTATCGAATTGGACCGCGCCGCCGCCGGCAAGCCCAACAAGGCGACCATTTCGCTCAACGCCTGGCAGGCCGGCAGCAGCGTCATGATCGAAGTCTTCGATGATGGCAAGGGCATGGATCCGGACATGCTGCGCGGCAAGGCGCTGGCCAAAGGGCTGATCAACGAACACCAGGCGCTGACCGCCGACGAGGCGCTGCAGCTGGTGTTCCTGCCCGGTTTCTCGACCAAGGAAGTGGCTTCCAGCGTCTCCGGACGCGGCGTGGGCATGGACGTGGTCAAGACCGCCGTGGAAAAGCATCGAGGCACCATCCGCATCGAATCGACCGTCGGCAAGGGTACCAAGTTCTCGATCCGCCTGCCCATCGAACTGTCGATCATCCCGACCATGCTGGTGCGCTGTGCCGGCGCCCCGCTGGCCCTGCCGATGGCGGTGGTCGAACGCGTGGTCGAGCTGCCCGAGACCTTCGACGAAGTCGGCGGCGCCCCGGTGCTGCGCGACCAGGGCCGGCCGCTGCCGGTCAACTCGCTGGCCGGCGTGCTGGGCTACGAGCCGGGCAATGAACGGGTCGGCATCGTCATGGCGGTACCGCATCCCTACATCCTCGGGGTGGAATCGGTGGAAGGCACGGCCGATCTGGTGATCAAGCCGCTGACCGCGATCCATACCGCCGGCATCACCGGTACGGCCCGTTCGGCTGAAGGTGAGCTGGTGCTGGTGGTGGGCTTGTCCTTCCTGCTGGACGGCTGCCGCGACATGGAGCGCACGGCAGTGGCGTAAGACTGCTGCCCACGCTAGGGCCTGTTCACATTCAATCTGTGAGTGCGAGAGGTCGCCAAGCGTTGTCTGCCTAGGCGCAGCGACGCGCCGTG
>NZ_JABXGG010000030.1:0-26063 GCF_022627875.1 Herbaspirillum sp. C7C8 | reverse complement strand
CACGACGCGTCGCGCGCCTTGCCAGCGCCCTTTCTGGACAGAACGCATCTCACGCCTATTTATGAAATGGGTTCTATGTTGTGTATCTCCTGGATGCGAATGCCCAGCGCCTCGGGCCTTTCTTCTTCTTGCAGGTCAAGACCACCCTCAAGGCCCCGGATACCACAGGCGCCTATGCGCTACGTTTCAGCGCGCGAGCGGTCGCCCGTGCGCAGGCGATGAAGACACCTTTCTTCGTAGGCATCGTGGACCGCAGTACGATACGGCGGGAAAGAATCTACGTGAAGGGAATCGATGCGGGTCTCCCGACAGGAATCACACGCCTGGAGCCACGGCATGACCTCGCCGAGGACGCCGTCAAGATCGCGATCTACAACGAAGTCTCCCGCGTCTGGGCACTTCGCAACAATCCGCCATTGCGGCGGCTCCTCTGAGGAACCACCATGCCACATTCCCGCCGTCATGAAATCGCACATCAATTTGCAGAGGGCCTGGTTGCGCAGATGTTGCAGCGTTCCGGCAACGCCTTCTTTCACGTCACGCCTTCCTGCTCCGGCGAGCACATTGATTTCCTGGTCAGCAAGGGAGATGACCTGTGTGGAATCGACGTCCGCTACGCAGAGCACAAGGATGGCGTCGAGCAACTCTGGAACGAATGGAAACAGTACATTCGCGCCTGTCGCCCCAGACATGGCTCTGCGCTGGGCAGAACGATCAAGGCCATCCGGCCGGGACAACCGACACGGCCGGCAGATCCTGAGGTCCATCTGGTCGTGGTAACCGGCCGTGGCGACAGGATCTATGCGGAACAGACCATCGCACCGTTATTGACTCCCGACGTACGCACGCATATTTCCGTGCTGGGTGAATGAGGCCAGCCCTATCCCCTCACCCACCCCATCGGCCCCACCCCCATCACCTGCTTGAACACCCGGCTGAAGTGACTCTGGTCGGCAAACCCGCATTCCAGCGCAACGAGCGACATGCTCTTGTCGCCCTCGCGCAGCAGACGGCAGGCCAGAGCGATGCGCTGGCGCTGCAGCCAGGCATGCGGGGGCAAGCCGAAGCTGAGCTTGAAGGCGCGCGAGAAATGCGCGCGCGACAGCCCGCATTGCGCCGCCAGCTCGGCCAGGCGCACCGGCTGCCCCAGATGCGCCAGCATGTAGTCGCGCACCCGCACCTGCTGCCACCCGGCCAGGCGGCCGCCGCTGCGCGCCAAGGGCTGGCCGCCGTAACGCTGCGCCAGATGGGTATGCAGGGCCAGCATGACGCTGTCGACAAAGACCGTATCACCCTGTTCGCCCTGCTCGACCTGTCCGGCCGCCTCCCCCAGCATCGGCAACATGGCCTGGACCAGATGCCAGACCACCGGATCGCGTACGCCCTGCCGCTGTTGCAGCAGGCCAATGCGCCGACCGTGCTCCTCGCTCCAGCGCTCCAGCGTGGTACGCGGCAACTGCAGGCGCACGTTGTCGTAGCCCGAGAGATGCTGGCAACGCCACTGCTCGCGCAGGTCGGTAATGGCCATCTCCCCCAGGCGGTGGCCACCGGCATGCACCAGCTGCCCGGCGCGCCAGAGCTTGTGATGGCGAAAATCCTGCAACTGCACGATGACCGAAAAGGCATCCTCGCCGGGAATGTCGATCACCGGCGCGACACCTGCCGGCACGCCCCCGGCAGGCGACTGGGTCGCACGTGCCAGGAGGATGTCGTCCTGCAGACGAATGCGCTTCATGAATCGCTGGGAGATGGGCTGGATCACGCGAAAAATCGGTCAAGTTGAATAAAAAAGCAACGGTCCGCTCCAGCTGCCGCTCGCAGGCCGGCGCATCCGAAGCTGGGTGAAGGAAAACGCAAAAAAGGCAGAGCCGTCAAGCTCTGCCTTTTTCCAGTCCCGGCGTACAGGACTCACATCGAAGTGCGCCCCGATTCGAACAGGAACCAGGCCCGCTGCTCGGCCTCGTCGATCCAGTTCTCCAGCAGGCTGGCCGTGGCCACGTCGCCATGCTCGTCGCACAGCGCGTGGGTGGCCAGCATGAAACCGACCAGGCGCAGATTGTCTTCGCGCAGTTCGGCCAGCATGTCGGAGGGCGTGACGAAATCGGCATCGTTGTCGGCCAGTCGCTGCAGCCGGCCGACATGGCCGGTGGAACGCAGCGTGGTCGCGCCGATCTTGCGGACCCGCTCGGCCACCGCATCGGTGATGGCGATGATCTGCTGCGCCTGGTCGTCCAGCAGCAGGTGGTAGTCACGGAAGTGCGGGCCGGACATGTGCCAGTGGAAATTCTTGGTCTTCAGGTACAGCGCGAAGATATCCGCCAGCAACATGGTCAGCGCCCCGCCGATTTCCTGCGTGGCCAGCGCCGAAAGTGCGCCGGGCGTGGCCAGCGGCGCCAGCCGGCGCTTTTCCAGCTGCTGGCGTTGGGTTGCGTCCAGGCTCATGGTGCTCACCCCTTCAGGAAGGCCAGCAGGTCTTCGTTGATCTGATCCTTGTGGGTGGCGCACAGCGCATGCGGCGCACCGCCGTAGATCTTCAGCTGTGCCCCCGGCACCATCTCGGCCACCAGCTTGCCGGTGGTCTGGAAGGGCACAACCTGGTCGTCGTCGCCGTGGATCACCAGGGTCGGGAAGTTGAATTTCTTGATGTCTGCACGGAAATCGGTGCTGGAGAAGGCCGTCACGCAATCCAGCGTGCCCTTGAGCGAAGCCAGCATGGCAATGTTGAAGGTCTGTGCCAGCACGCCCGCGCTGACCGCATTGGCCTTGCCGGGACGATTGGTGCCGAAGAAGACCGCCGCGAAATCGCTGATGAATTGCGCACGATCCTTCAACAGCCCTTCCTTGATACCGGCGAAGACCTCGGCCGGTACGCCCTGCGGGAAGTCCGGGGCCTGGCCGAAGATCGGCGTGACCGCACCCAGCAGTGCCGCCTTGGCCACGCGCTGGCTGCCGTGGCGACCAATGTAGCGGGCCACGTCGCCACCGCCCATGGAGAAGCCGACCAGGGTGGCGCCCTGCAGGTCCAGCTTGTTCATCAGCTCGGCCAGGTCGTCGGCGAAGGTGTCGTAGTCATAGCCGCTCCAGGGCTGGCCGGAACGACCGAAACCACGGCGGTCATAGGCGATGACGCGATAGCCGCGCTCGGCCAGGAAGTTCATCTGGTATTCCCACATGTCGCCATCCAGCGGCCAGCCGTGGCCGAAGACGACCGGTTGGCCGCTGCCCCAGTCCTTGTAATAGATTTCAGTACCGTCGCGGGTGGTGAGGGTGCTCATGGTGTGACTCCTTGTGAAGTAATGTGGACGTTGCCGCTTGCGCGGCCAGCGTGCAGGGGGACAGCAGCCGCCCTGCATGCAGGGCGGCTTGAGAACAGGGATGGGACGACACCGACCGCCGTGGCCGGGCAGCTCCTAAGGCTGCGCCGCAGCCTGGCCCAGCCGCCACTGGCCGGGACCGCACAACGCGATGGCCGTGAAGATCACCAGCAGCAGCCAGCCGAACTGGCCCTCGGCAATGCTCCAGTCAGGATGCACCGCCAGCATGGCCACCAGCAGTACCCCGATGACGGGCAGGCAGGCCAGGCGGGTGAAGAGGCCCAGGGCGATGAGCACCGGGCACAGCGCCTCGGCCAGGATGGCCGACCAGAGCGAGACCGTCGGGCCCAGGCCGAAGGGGTCTTCGATGACGGTCAGCTCATGGGCGTAATGGGTGAGCTTGGGCAGTCCATGCACGTAGAAGAGCATGAAGCTGCCCGCCACGCGCAGGAACAACAGCCCCACGTCCAGGGGCGGGACCGGCAAACCCGGCCGGCGGGCGGGATGGCGCGTTTGCATGATCGGCTCCAGTCAGAACGCAAAGCAACTGCAACCCAACGCGCCCCAGAATCCGGCGAAATTGGACACCGGAACGCTGGACTTGCGCGCCACGTCATGCGCATGTCCATGGACACCACAGGAGCCCGCGCAGGCATGCGGCAGCGCGGTCTTCTTCTGGCGGGCGGCATCGCCCCCGGCAACGGCGCGGTAGTGCCCCGGCACCTTGGCCACCGGCGACCACTCGGGCAAGACCGGGATCTCGCCGGGTCCGTAGGAGGAGAACGGCCCGGCACCATAGACCACCTTGCCATCGACCACGGTCATGAGCGATTCGATGGCCTTGATCTGGTCTTCATGCACGCTGAAGAAGTCCGCCGACAGCACCGCCAGGTCGGCCAGCTGGCCGGCCCGGATGCGGCCTTTTTTTGCCTGTTCGCTGGAGAACCAGGCGCTGCCTGCGGTCCACAGTTCCAGTGCAGTTTCGCGAGGTAACCTGCCAGTTGACCGGTACAGTTGGGTGCCGCCAACAGTACGGCCGGAGACCAACCAGTACAGTGCCGTCCAGGGGTTGTAGCTGGCCACGCGGGTGGCATCGGTACCGGCGCCGACTGGCACGCCCATCTCCAGCATCTTGGCGATCGGGGGCGTGTGCTCGGCAGCATCGCTACCGTAGCGGTCGATGAAGTACTCGCCCTGGAAGGCCATGCGATGCTGGATGGCGATGCCGCCGCCCAGCGCCTTGACGCGCTCGATGTTGCGCTCGGTGATGGTCTCGGCGTGGTCGAACATCCAGTGCAGGCCATCGAAGGGAATGTCGCGGTTGACCTTCTCGAACACGTCGAGCATGCGCGCGATCGATTCGTCATAGGTGGCATGCAGGCGGAATGGCCAGCGATTGGACACCAGATGACGCACCACGCGCTCCAGTTCCTCTTCCATGCCCTCGGCCAGGTCGGGGCGCGGCTCCAGGAAGTCCTCGAAGTCGGCGGCGGAAAACACCAGCATTTCACCTGCGCCGTTATGGCGCAGGAAATCGTCGCCGTCACCCGGCTTGACCAGGCCGGTCCACTTCTGGAAATCGGCCAGCTCACCGCCCTTGTTCTGCGTGAACAGGTTGTAGGCAATGCGGATGGTCAACTGGCCCTCGGCGGCCAGCTTGTTGATGATCTGGTAGTCATCCGGGTAGTTCTGGAAACCGCCGCCGGCATCGATGGCGCTGGTCACGCCCAGGCGGTTCAACTCGCGCATGAACTGGCGGGTCGAGTTGACCTGGTATTCCTGAGGCAGGGTCGGTCCCTTGGCCAGGGTGGCATACAGGATCATGGCATTGGGACGGGCGATCAGCATGCCGGTCGGGTTGCCCGAGGCATCGCGCACGATCTCGCCGCCCGGGGGATTGGGCGTGTCCCTGGTGTAGCCGACGGCCTGCAACGCGGCGCGGTTGAGCAGGGCGCGGTCATACAGGTGCAGCACGAAGACCGGGGTATCGGGCGCGGCGGCGTTCAATTCTTCCAGCGTGGGCATGCGCTTTTCGGCGAACTGGAATTCGGTCCAGCCGCCCACCACACGCAGCCATTGCGGATGCGGAGTACGCGCGGCCTGGTCCTTCAACATGCGCAGCGCATCGGCCAGCGAGGGCACGCCTTCCCAGCGCAGTTCCAGGTTGTAGTTCAGGCCACCGCGAATGAGGTGCAGGTGGGAGTCATTCAGGCCGGGGATGACGGTGCGCCCGCCCAGGTCGATGACCTGGGTGGTGGCTTGTTTCAGACGCATCACGTCGGCGGCGCTGCCGACTTCGAGGAATTTTCCGCCGCCGATGGCAAGGGCCTCGGCGATGGGGTTTTGCTTGTCGACGGTGTGGATCTTGCCGTTCAAGAGGATCAGATCAGGGGTCACGCTGGTTGCGGTCATCATGGAGGCTCCGGGCATGGACTAAGGCGATGGAGAGGGCGAATTGCGCAGGTAGTGAGGCCGCTTGCCGCGAACTGCTCATCCCCTGCGCTTTTGTTGACGCTTTTATTGGTGTTTGCAGTGTGCAAAAACGCACAGCCAGCGTCTAGCTATACGAACAGATAATGGCAGCGCTCCCCCCGCTTGCCTATGATCGCCTCCGGCAGCCTCGCTCCCGCTGTCCACCGGTCTGCTTCGCCGCTCCCGCCGCCAGGCCGGCACACTCCTCCACCATCATCCACCTACGGAATCATCATGACCACCAATACCAAGCTCGACGTGCTGACCCCGACCAACTGTCAGTTCATCATCATCGACCATCAGCCGCAGATGGCTTTCGGCGTGCAATCGATGGACCGCCAGGCACTGAAGAACAACGTCGTCGCCCTGGCCAAGTCGGCCAAGGTGTTCAACATCCCCACCGTCATCACCACCGTGGAAACCCAGGGCTTCTCCGGCTACACCTATCCGGAACTGCTGTCGGTGTTCCCCGAGCACGACATCCTGGAGCGTACCTCCATGAACTCCTGGGACGACCAGAAGGTGCGCGACGCCCTCAAGGCCAACGGCAAGAAGAAGGTGGTCGTGGCGGGTCTGTGGACCGAGGTCTGCAACAACAGCTTCGCCCTGTGCGCCATGGCCGAAGGCGACTACGAGATCTACATGGTGGCCGACGCTTCCGGCGGCACCTCCAAGGAAGCCCATGACTACGCCATGCAGCGCATGATCCAGGCCGGCGTCATCCCCGTGACCTGGCAACAGGTGATGCTGGAATGGCAGCGTGACTGGGCCCGCAAGGAAACCTACAGCGCTGTCATGGACATCGTGCGCGAGCACTCCGGCGCCTACGGCATGGGTGTGGACTACGCCTACACCATGGTGCACAAGGCCGAACAGCGCCCGCACGGCAACCAGAAGACCCTGGCCCCGGTCCCGGCCAAGTAAGCGCCCGCAGCCACTGGCGCCGCCGCCCTGCAGCCGTCGATCGGCCGGAGGCGGCGGCGCCCCACCTTCATGAGGAGCCGGGCCATGTCCGCTTATCTGATTTCACTGGGGGCCGGCATCCTGATCGGTGTCGTCTATGCGCTCTTCAAGGTGCGCTCACCGGCGCCACCGGGCATCGCCCTGATCGGCCTGCTGGGCATGGTGCTGGCCGAGCGCCTGGTCAACGGCCTGGGGCCCCTGCTGGGCCATTGATTCCTGGAGTACGCATGAAACCCTATCTGATCTCCCTCCTGATGGGCCTGCTGGCCGGACTGATCTATGCCGCCCTGCACGTGCAGTCGCCGGCTCCGCCCATCATCGCCCTGCTCGGTTTGCTGGGCATGCTCATCGGCGAACAACTGGTTCCCATCGCGCGTCGCAAGCTGGCCGGGGAAGCGCTGACGGCGTCCTGGTTCCACCGCGAGTGCATGCCCAAGATCACCGGCACGCCACCGCCGGACCAGCAGTAGGCCAGGTATCGCAGGCCACAGCGCTGACGATGATGAGCCAGGGGGAGACCATGCCCGCATCACACCGCCCCATCGCCGTGATCGATGACGATCCCGGCGTTCGCACAGCGCTGTGCAACCTGCTGGACTCCGCCGGCCACCGTCATTGCAGTTTCGATTGCGGCGAGGATTTTCTCTCCAGTACCTGCCTGCCCGTGGCGGGCTGCGCCATCGTCGATCTGAACCTGCCGAGGATGAGCGGTTTCGAACTGGCCGAGCAATTGCGCCTGCTGCGACCGGACCTGCCGCTGCTGTTGCTGTCGGCGCAGGCCACGGCACTGCAGCAACAGCGCGCCACTGCCATGGGGATCGCACTGCTGGCCAAGCCGGTCGATGCCGATACCCTGCTGGTACTCCTGACGGCCACCCGGCTCTACGGACCACCCTGACACCCGGACCGGCAATGCGGCACAATGCGCCCTTGAGCCCACATTCTTGCCAGGAGAATCCCTTGCCGTCCGACCCGCGTCCCGCCGACGACGATGCCCTGCTGCAAACCCTGTGCGAACTGTCGGCGCTGCTCGACCCTGTCCTGCTCAAACCGGCCATCACACGTGCCCTCTGCCAGCTTGCCGGCGCGCGGCGCTGCCTGCTGGTGCGCCATGAAGCAGGCCTGGACCTGATCGAGGCCGAAGCACGGCGTGACGGACTGGAGGTCTGCAACAGCCAGCGCTACTGCATTGCCGGACCGGATGATCTGCAGGCGGCACTGACGCTGATCCTGAGTCATCGTGGCCAGTCGCATGGCGCACTGCTGCTGTTTTATGACGATGCGCCCGGCCAGGCCATGACACGCTGCGCCCGCCACATCGCAGCACATGCCGCCGTGCTGCTGAGCAATGCCGCCGACCATGCCCGGGCCTTGCTGGAAAAGGAAATGCTGCTGTGCGCCGAGCGTGAACTGCGCACCAGCCAGGAACTGCTCAAGCAGGGCGAACGTTTCAACCACGCCGGCAGCATGCGCTACCTGGTGCGCGAAGACCTGATGTTCTGCTCCGACGAACTGTGTCGCATCTATGGCCTGCCGCCCGGCCGCAACTGCATCACCTATGACGAGTTCGCAGCGCTCATGCACCCCGATGACCGCCAGGAAGTGATCGACACCGTCAACGCCGCCGTCGCCATGGGTGGCACCATCCGCGTGGAGCACCGCATCTGCCGCCAGGATACCGGCGAAGTACGTACGCTCTCCGGCATCGGCAAGCCGGTGTGGGTCGACGGTACCTTTACCGAATACATGGGCACGGCCACCGATATCACCGTGCGGCGCCAGGCCGAGTACGCCATCCGCGCCGCCCAGGTGGACATGGAGCGCGTGGCGCGCGCCAACACGGCGGGCCAGCTGACGGCCTCCATCGCCCATGAGATCAACCAGCCGCTCATGTCCATCGTCTCCAATGCCGGCGCCAGCCTGCGCTGGCTGGACCGAAGCGCGCCTGAACTGGAGCATGCGCGTGCCAGCCTGCGCGACATCATCAGCGAAGGCCAGCGCGCCGCCGGCATCATCAGCGGGCTGCAGAACCTGACCCGCAAGCACGCGACGCAATTCGAACGTATCGACCTGCACGCACTGATCCGCCATATCCTGACGCTCTCGCGCAGCGAACTGGAGCAGCGCGACGTGCATCTGGTCCTCTCGCTCTCCCCTGCCGAGGTCCATGTGCTGGGGGATACGGTGCAGTTGCAGCAGGTACTGCTGAACCTGGTGGTCAATGCCATCGATGCGATGACCGGCGTGCCGGAAAACGCGCGCACCTTGAGCATCAGCACCACCTGCTGCAATGAGCAGCGGGTCAAGGTGACGATACAGGACAGCGGTGCAGGCATCGCCCCCGAGGCCATGCCGCGCATCTTCGACGCCTTCTACACCACCAAGGAAAACGGCATGGGCATGGGTCTGGCCATCTGCCGCTCCATCATCGAGACCCATCGCGGCCGCTTGCGCGTGACGGCGGCCTCGCCGCAAGGCAGCGCGTTCGGTTTCGACCTGCCGCGCGTGCCGTGATGCGATGTGGGCCGGCCGTCAGCCCAACCGACGGCGCCATGCGCCCGGACTGCTGCCGACGATCTGTGAGAACACACGGGTGAAATGACTCTGGTCGTAGAAACCACAGGCCACAGCGATGTCGGCCAGCGAGAGCTGGGTCAGGCGCAGGTAATGGCGCGCCATGTCGACGCGCTGGATCAGCAGCCACTGGTGCGGCGTGTGACCGGTGCTGGCCTTGAAGGCGCGCAGGAAGTAGCTGGCCGACATGTTGCACTCGCGCGCGATGTCCGCAATGGAGAGGGCGTCCCTGGACTTCTGCAACAGCATCTGCTTGGCGCGCTCTTCATGCAGCCGCGACAGCCGCATATGGCGTTGACCAGGCGGGCTGACGCCACCATAGCGCCGCAGCAGATGGGTTCCCATGGCCAGGCCGAGCTGGTCCACGAACAGGCGCTGGTCGGCATCGGGCTGCGCCAGTGCCGGTGCCAGGGCAGCGGCCAGATGGGCCAGCACCGGATCGTCATGACCGGTGACGGTGGCCAGGCCGCTGGCCTTGCCTGCCCGCAGATCCTCATTGACCGTGGCGAACCAGGACAGCGGCAGCTCCACCAGCAGGAAATCGAAGGGCGTCTGCAGGTCGGCCCGGTAGTCTTCGGAAAAATCACGAATGTAGACGGCACCGCGTCCGAACTCGAACTGCGCCCCCTGGCGGCCGCGGAAGATGTTGCGGCGGTGTTGCGGGGCCATCGAGATACCCACCAGGAAACCACGATCGGAGGCCGGGGTATGGACCTGCGAGACCTCGCCGCCCTCGACCCGCTTGCGATAGAAGCTGAAGTAACTGCCCTGCAGTTCCTGGCTCTGCTTCAGGCGAGTGGCCGAGCAGCCCAGCGAATCACTGCGCAAGGAGGATGTGGGGGGAGCGGTCAGGGCAGTCATGGGTGAGCGCGATGACATCAGAAAATCCGATAAGGGCGCACAGCGGCCCGGTTCCCGGATTCTACACAGGTGCGCGATACGACGTGAGGATTGCTCAGTTTCATTGCCGCCGCTCAGGATGGCTTGCGGGCAGCCTCCTGCAGCATGGCCTCGCCGACCTCTGCCTGACCACGCTCGAGCAGCGTACGGCCGGCAGCGTCGATGTCGCGCACGTCCTTGTTCTGGCTGAGCTTGCGCTTGCCTTCCAGGCGCGTGATCTCGATCTCGATGCCGACGATGGCCTTGAGCAGGGTATCGGTAAAGTCGGCGGGCGCATCGGACATCTTCCACGGCCTTGTTTCTCCGGCCTCATGGGTGCGCGTCAGGCGCGCCACCACACCGCGCAGATAGCGCTCGTCGTCACGGATGGTGACGCGCCCGTGGGCATGCGCCACGCTGTAGTTCCAGGTCGGCACCTGGCGATGTGCCTCGTGCTTGCTGGGATACCAGCTCGGCGAGATGTAGGCGTCGCCGGCCGAGAACACCACCAGTACCGCATCGCCATCGGCCAGTTCGCGCCACAGCGGATTGGCGCGCGCCACGTGCAGATGCAGCGTACCCAGCGCGCCCTGAGTAGCATCGAGATGACAGGGCAGGTGATTGGCATCCAGTCCGCTGGCGGTGTGCGAGACCAGCACGCCGAAGGGATGGGCGGTGATGAGCTGGTGCAGGCTGGTGGTGTCGTTGTCGGCGAAATGGGCGGGGATGTACATGCGTTTCCTGGCAAGTGGGTGGGCTGCCTCATTGTAAGGCAAGGCCCGCCGGGAACGCCGCAGCGCGCCGACTCAGCGTGCCGGACCGGCCTGCGCGTTGACCGGCATGGCCGAGCTCGGCAGACCGAAAACGCGATCAAAGCCCAGGTTGAACAGGTAGGTGTAGATCATGAAGAAGACGATCAGCCCGAAGTCCAGCACCAGCGCATCCCACAGGCTCATGTCCAGCCACCAGGCAAACAGCGGCACCAGCATCACCACCAGGCCGCCTTCGAAACCGAGGGCGTGTGCCGCACGGCGCGCGAAGTTGCGGCCACGGCGCGGCTGGCGGGCTTCCCAGCGCTCGAACAGACCGTTGAAGATGAAATTCCAGACGAAGGCTATCGTCGACGAGGCCACCGCAGCCGCCGATGAATGCGCACCGTCATGACCGGCGAAGACGGTCAGCCCGACCGTCGTGAAAATGATGGCCAGCCCCTCGAAGAGGCAGGCATAGACCAGCTTGCGTTTGAATCCCTGCATGATGTGCTCCTGAAGACAGCAGCGCGCCAGCTCCCTTTGCCCCCCTGAGGCGGACCCGGTCTGGCCGCGTGATGGAAAGCATTCTATGATGAAGTTTTTGATGAATGAAGTCGGCTTCTTTCAGTTTTTCTGACAGGTGGCCGACCGGCTTGCAGAAGGAACATGCCATGGCTTTCTCCAGTGACAACGTCCGGGTCTTTCTGGCAGTGCTCGACAGTGGCTCGTTTTCGGCAGCGGCGCGCCTGCTGGGCCGGGTGCCGTCCTCGGTCAGCATGACCATCAGCCAGCTGGAAGCCGAGCTGGACCTGGTCCTGTTCGACCGCACCGCGCGCGATGCCCGCCCTACCGAACTGGCGCGCGCCCTGGAGCCGGATGCACGCCTGCTGGCCAGCACCCTGCGCCAGCTCGATGCGCATGCGCTGGCCATGCACCAGGGCTTGGAGCGCAAGCTGACCCTGGCGGTCGCCCCGGAACTGCTGTCGGTGCCCTGGGCCAAACCGCTGGCGGTGCTGGCCGGGGAGTTTCCCTCGCTGGAGGTGGAAGTGCTGTCCTCGCCCCAGGCCGATGCCATGCGCATGCTCTATGACAATACGGCGCAGCTGGCGCTGGTCTTCGAGCGCCACGCCGGCAATGATCGCGAAGCCTTCCAGGAATTCAGCAGCGAAATGATGGTGGCCGTGATCGCGCCTGATCATCCCGCACGGCTGCGCAAGAAGCGCAAGCTGCGCTACGAGGACCTGTATGACATCCGTCAGATCGCCGTGGCCAGCCGCGATGCCAGCATCTCGGACCCGCGCTTCTTCCTGGCACGGCATCTGTGGCGCACCGACAATCACCTGGCCACACTCTCGCTGGTACGCGAGGGCCTGGGCTGGGCCTACCTGCCGCACAGCCTGGTGCAGGCGCAGATCGAGGCCGGTACGCTGGTGGTCATCGATTTCGACAACATCAGCAACCAGCAGCGCATGTGGGTGGATGTGGTGTGGAACAAGGATCAGCCGCTGGGCCTGGGGGCGCAACGTTTCATTGCACTGATGCGGGAAATGGCGCCGAGCCGGCGCAAGCGGTCGCACAAATGAATGGGGCTCATCAGAAACCGGAAACCGTTCGGACTGAGCAAGTCCCTCAGGGCCGACTCGAAGGCGCTACGCGGGGCAAAATCATCATCACGCTGCACAGCGTCTTCGATACGCGGCGTGGCCGCTACTCAGTCCGAACGGTTGGTTATCTGCACAATGAACACCGAATGAACATCGATCAATTTTTTTAAGTTTTTAAGGAAAGCCGACTTAGAGAAAGAATTCCAAATACTTAGTTTTCAAGGAATGACCTGGGTCTTGCTCTTGGCCGCCAGCAACTGCACCAGCAACTGGTCACGCTCGGCGGCCAGGTCGATGGAGGTCTTGCCGCGCATCTGTTGTGCCACGCCCGCGCCAATCTGCGCCTTGAGTGCATCCGTGATGGCTGGCGCTCCCAGGTCGGCCCACCAGCTCTCGATGGGTGGCCCCAGGTGATCGAGCATATGCCCGATGCCGCCCTCCCCGCCCGACATGTGCAGGTTGAGATACGGCCCCATCAGCGCCCAGCGCAGGCCGGGGCCATAGGCGATGGCCGTATCGATGTCCTCGGTGCTGGCCACGCCCTGCTCGACCAGGTGGAAAGCCTCGCGCCACAACGCGGCCTGCAGGCGGTTGGCGATGTGACCCTTGACCTCCTTGCGTACATGGATGGCCTTCTTGCCGATGGCGGTATAGAACGCCAGCGCGGCCTGCACCGCCTCCGGCGAGGTCTGCGCACCACCGATGACTTCCACCAGCGGGATCAGGTGCGGGGGATTGAAAGGATGGCCCAGCACCACCCGACCCGGATGGCGGCAGGCCGCCTGCACCTTGCTCATCAGCAGGCCCGACGAACTCGACGCCAGCACCACATGGGCCGGCAGGACGGCATCCATGCGCTGGAACAGATCGATCTTGAGATCTTCCCGCTCGGGGCCGTTTTCCTGCACGAAGTCCGCCCCCTGCAACGCCTCTTCCAGCGACGCCGAGAAGCGCAGTCGCTCCGGCGAGGCGCCCGGCGCCAGGCCCAGCTCTTCCAGGCTGGGCCAGTGGCGCGCCACGGCGGCCCGCAGCTTTTCCTCCGCGCCCGGCATCGGGTCGGTGGCCGACACCTCCAGCCCCCGCGCCAGGAAATAGGCCACCCAGCTGGCGCCGATGACGCCCGTCCCCACCACCGCCACTCGCCGTACCTCCTGATGACCGGACCAGGGGCCGCTTGCTGATGCCTGCATTGTTGTCTCCTCTATTGATGGGTTTCAGTGAAATCGCGCTGAAGCTGAATATTCTCGGTAAATCTCGATTTTATTCGATGTTTTGGCGCGAGATTTGCGCGGGCATTCGGCTACGATTGGTATCAAAGCACACAAACAAACTCCCGGATATGAATCGGGATCAACTCCGGGTCATCCCATGTTCCTCTATCTTCCTTTTCTGCTGGCCTTCCTGACCGTCCTCGGCATTGCATTGGGCTGGAAATCATTGAGCAACAAGCTATGGTTGGCAAGCACCGGGGTCACCCTGTGGTGGTTCAGTCAAACCACCCAGGGTCACCTGGGTTTCGTCCTGTAATGGCACCGTCTCATGGATCGTTCCGTCGTCTTCACGCCGCGCGAACCCGTCCTGCCGGGCGGGATCTTTCTCAATTGCCTGTGCCTGCTGGCCGTCACTGCCTGCCTGGGCCTGCTGCTGTACTACCAGTGGGTACTGCTGGTGGCGCCTTGTCCGCTGTGCCTGCTGCAGCGCACCGGCATCATCCTGACCGGCATCGGCTTCATGCGCAATCTGCGCTTCGGGGTCAAGAGCGCGCACTATGGGGTCGCGCTGGTGGGTGCGCTGCTGACCGGGCTGATCGCGCTGCGCCAGATCTCGCTGGAGGCCCTGGCCGGGCAGACGCCGCAGGGACCGATGTTCCAGGGCATGCACTTCTATACCTGGACGGCCCTGTTTGCCCTGGTGTCCATCCTGGTGATCGCCTTGCTGCTGTGCGTCAAGAGCGCGGAATATCCGGCCACGCTGCTGCTGTTGCAAAGCGCGGAACGGCAAGATGAACCGCGTCGCATCCCCTGGGGCAGGATCGTGGTGAGCACGCTCTTCCTGCTGATGGTGGGGGCGCACCTGGTGGCCAGTCTCACCGACTGCAACCGCACAGCCTGCGATGAAGACCTGCTCGATCGCCTGCAACTGCATGCCCCGTCCCCCTGGTCCAGATGAAAAAACGGCGCACGCCTGCAACTTGCAGGGGTGCACCGGTCAAGGACGGCTCAAGACTATCGTGGCCCGACACGCCAGGCGCGCGTGCCGGGCCTGGGCATTACCGTTGCATCAGAAGCGGTGCTGCATGCCCAGGGTGGTACCGAACTGGCTGCTGCCGAAGCCGGCATCATCACGCGACAGGCCCACCAGCTGGTTGTTCCTGGCCTTGGCATAGGCCGTGCTCAGGTACAGGTCGGTGCGCTTGGACAGCGCATACTTCAAGCGCAGCGAATACATGATGGGATCGGCATCGTTGGCTACGTTCTTGATGTTCTGGTAGTAGATCGCACCCATCACGCTCATGGCCGGCGTGAACTTCCAGGTCACGCCACCCCAGTAGAAGTCGCTGCGCAGATCGGCCGCACCGGTGGCCAGAGACTTCTTGTAGTAGCGATAACCGAGGTTGAACTTCCACGCATCGGAGAGCTGGTAGCCCGCGGCCAGGTGGGCGCTGGTGGCACGGTCATAGGGGGTATTGGCGGTGCTGGTGCTGTTGTTGCGGTCATAGGTCGCAGCCACGCTGAACGGGCCGGTCCCCCAACCCAGGCCGACGGCATACTTGGCACCGTTGCGGGTCTCGCCGGCCACCTCACCGAAGCCGACCGTCGCGCCCAGCTTCACGCCCGCGAACTGGCCCTGATACTTGACCAGGTTGGACACGCCGGTGAGCATGCCGTCCTTGCGGCTACCGGTAGCACCGGCCGAAGTCACCCACGAATAGTTGGCCGAGTAGCCCATGGGGTCGAAGGGCAGGATGAAGTCATAGGTGGTGGAGAAGGAACGACCCACGACTACGCGGCCGAAGCCGCCTTCCAGGCCAACATTGGACTGGCGGTTGAAGAGCTGGTTGGCATCGCCATCGAGGGCGCCGTTATCCAGCTTGAAACCGTTTTCCAGCTGGAAGATGGCCTTGAGGCCGCCGCCCAGGTCTTCCGTACCGCGAAAGCCGATGCGCGAGGTGTTCATGGATCCCGAATTCAGGCGCACCAGGCCGTTGCCGGCGGCGTTGGCATTGGTGAGGTATTCCACGCCCGAATCGACCAGGCCATAGATGGTGACGGAGGTTTGCGCCTGGACCGAGGTCGTGGCGAACGCGGCGAATGCGGCCAGCATGCTGGCCGCCAGATGAGTCTTTTGCACTGAGGTCTCCTTGATTGAGAACGTTGGATAGCGTCGGCGCGGCCCCGCCGCGCGACGTCTTCTGGTCATGCACCCGGTCTTTTCGTGATGTGGTTTTCCGGGTGAGCGAGGCAATGGCGGGTGGCCTTCCTCACTGGTTTTCATCGATGAGATGAATCGTCAAAAAACTAAGTGTCGCCGTCCGGAAAACTTAGTCGTCCGGAACGGCCAACTTAGTTTTTCAGAATGCCCACAGGGCCTGTTCCGGCAGCGACAGCCAGTATTCGCCCTGCTCCAGGCGCTGCGGCGCGTAGGCACGCAGGCCGACCGAACCGGCCGGGCCGCCCTCGACCTTGAACAGGCACTCCCAGCGGTCGCCCAGGTACATGCAGGTCGACAGCGGCAGGCGGATCGCATTGCCGGTCTGCTCGCCCGAGATGCGCACCTGCTCCACGCGAATGATGCCGGTGAGCTGCTCGCCGGGACGGGCGTCGTCGCGTCCGCGCAGGGTGGCCACGGCGGTGCCGCCATCGAGCTTCACGGTCACGCGCTCACCCTCGCGGCTGACCACCTCGGCGGCCAGCTTGTTGTTGCTGCCCATGAACTCGGCGGTGAACAGGGTATCGGGGGTCTGATACATGCTCTGCGGCGTGCCCTGCTGTTCGATGCGGCCATTGTTGAGCAGCAGGATGCGATCCGAGATGGCCATGGCCTCGCCCTGGTCGTGAGTCACCATGAGCGCCGACAGGCCCAGGCGCACGATCAGTTCGCGCAGGAAGGCGCGGGCTTCCTCGCGCAGCTTGGCGTCGAGGTTGGAGAGCGGTTCGTCCAGCAGGATCACCTGCGGGTTGTAGACCAGCGCCCGGGCAATGGCCACGCGCTGTTGCTGGCCACCGGAAAGCTGGTGCGGATAACGCTCGCCCAGGTGGCCCAGGCCCAGCTGCGACAGCACTTCCTTGACGCGCTTGGCGATCTCGGCCGAGGGCGTCTTGCGCAGCTTGAGGCCATAGGCGACGTTGTCAGCCACGGTCTTGTGCGGCCACAGCGCATAGGACTGGAACACCAGGCCGAGGTTGCGTTCTTCGGCGGGCATCTCGAAGTTGCGCGCGCCATCGAAAACGCGGCGGGTGCCGATGTCGATGGTGCCGGCCTTGGGCGATTCCAGCCCGGCCACGGCGCGCAGCAGCGTGGTCTTGCCGCTGCCGGAGGGGCCCAGCAGGGCCACCACTTCACCGCGTTGCAACTGCATGGAAACACCCTTCAGGATGGGATTGGCGGAGGCGCCGCTACCATAGTCCAGGTGCAGGTCGTTGACGGAAAGTTCGGTCATGATGATTCCTCAGGATGCTCTTTAGGGAGGCTGGTGCCGCTCAGTCGTGCAGCTTGACGCCGAAGCGCAGCGCAATGCCCAGGCCCACGGCCACCAGCGTGATATTGATGAAGGACAGCGCCGCTACCAGTTCCACGGCGCCGGCGGCCCACATGGAGACGATCATCGAACCGATCACCTCGGTACCGGGCGAGAGCAGATAGACGCCGGTGGAGTACTCGCGCTCGAAGATCAGGAACACCATCAGCCAGGCCCCCACCAGGCCATAGCGCACCAGCGGGAGGGTGACGTCGCGGGTGACGCGGGAGCGCGAGGCACCGACGGCGCGGGCTGCCTCTTCCAGCTCCGGGCCGACCTGCAGCAGGGCGGTATTGATCAGGCGCAGACCGTAAGCCATCCACACCACCGAGTAGGCCAGCCAGACCGAGAAGATGGTCGAGCGCAGGGCGCGCAGGGCGGGGATGAAGCTGTCCACCAGCCACAGGGCGACGGGGTTGTCGATGCCCTTCAAGGCCGAATCCAGCAGCGAGGGCACGAACAGGAACACCCACAGGAAGGACAGGCCGGCCAGCAGGCCCGGCACCGCACGCGGCACCAGCACGCTGTAGTCGAGAAAGCGCGTCACGCCATCCTGCTTGCGGTGCATGGCCAGGGCGATGGCGGTATAGCAGGCCACCGCCAGGGCGCCGCCGATGACGCCGATCAAGACCGTATTGATGATGCCGCGCACCAGCGAGGGTTGGTCCCAGACGTTCAACAGGTTCTCGAAAGTCAGCACGTCCAGCAGATTGACGCCATCCCCCCAGTGCGAGACGAAGGTGCGCAGGCCGATACCCGAGAGCGGAATGATGACGGTAAAGAGCAGCCAGCCGGCAATCAGGGCAAAGGCCACCCAGCGCCACTTGCCCAGCGGCAGCGCCTTCTGGCGCGCACCCTTGCCCTTGATGGCGACAAACTTGTTGGCCGAGCGCAGCAGCCAGCGTTGCAGCATCACCAGCGGCATGGTCACCGCCACCAGGCACACGGCCACTGCCGCCATCAGGTGATACGAAGGCGTACCCAGCTTGTTGGTGAGCTTGTAGAGATAGGTGGGCAGGACCAGGTGGCCTTCCGGATCGCCCAGCACCAGCACCAGACCGAACACTTCAAAGCCGAGGAAGAACACCAGCACGCCCGAGTAAGCCAGTGCGGGCGTGATCATCGGCAGCGACACGTTCAGCGCCACCTGCAGCGGCGACGCCCCGGCCACGCGGGCCGCTTCTTCCACGTCCGAGCCGAGACTGCGCAGGGCCGCCGAGGCATACAGGTAGACGTGCGGCACGTGGGTCAGGCCGGCGATGATGACGATGCTCGTAAAGGAATAGATATTCCACGGATCGCCCTCGAAGCCGACCACCGACAGCAGGTTCTTGACCCATACCGTGTAGAAGCCCACCGGGCCCATCGAGACCACATAGCCGAAGCCGATCACCATGGGCGAGACGAAGATCGGCACCATCAGGGCCGGCGCGATGAAGCTGCGGCCCGGCAGGTCGGTGCGCACCATCAGGAAGGCCAGCATGCCCCCCAGCGGGACGGCGATCAGGGCCAGGCCGGTGGCCAGGGTCAGGCCGTTGATGAAGGCCTGGCGGAAGTCGGGATCATCGAAGATGAAACGATAGGAATCCAGGGTCAGCGTCTTGACCGGCGCGAAGAAGGGTGCCGACAGAAAGCTTTGATAGAAGATCAGCAGCAGCGGCACGAAGATGGCCAGGGCTGCCAGCAGCACGACCAGGCCGCGCGGCCAGTTCAGCCGGAAACGGCGGGCCGGCAGGGCTTGCTCGCTGCGCGGCAGCGTTGTGGTGGTTTGCATGGTGCGCCTCATGAGTGGGCAGATGGAACAGAACAGGCCGGGCGACGGCAATGCGCCGCCCACGGAGACGGCCAGAGCCGCACTCCGCAAAGCGATGACACGATGTAATGAACGAACACCCCCGTTCGGACTGAGTAGAGCAGCAGGGTCGTATCGAAGGCGTGACGGCCTCTGACCTGCGCGCTACCCGGCCGGGGACGGAAATGATTTACTTCTTGGTGGCTTCCTTCCACTGCTTCAGGAAGTCCAGGCGCTTCTTCTGGTCCAGATAGTCCAGCAGTTCGGTGGAGACCGGCATGGGCTTCAAGGACGCGCCCAGTTGCCTGGTCAGTTCCGCCGAGGTGGTGGTCCCGGTGACATCGCCGCGAATGGCAAAGAGCTGCGCATCGTTGGCGATGATGGTCTGGCCGCGCTTGGAGAGGATGTAGTCCACCCACAGCTTGGCGGCATTGAGGTTCTTGCCGGCCTTGTTGATGAAGATCACGCGCGAGAGCACCAGGTTGTAATCCTTGGTGAAGGCCACGCCGATGGACGGATCCTTCTTGGCGCGCACCAGGGCATAGGGGCCGAGGATGTTGTAGCCGATCAGGTTTTCACCCGAGGAGATGCGTTCGAGCATGGTGCCGGTGGAGGACTGCACGCGTGCGGCCACGCCGCCCATGGCTTTGGCGAAGTCCCAGAAATGCGGATTGTGCTTCAGGTCATAGGTCATCAGGCTGAAGCCCACGCCGGACTTCTCGATGTCGTAGGTGGTGACCTTGTTCTTGAACTTGTCCTGCTTGCTGACCAGGAGCCTGGTGAACTCGTCGTGGGAGCTCGGCACCTCGGCCTCGCTCACCAGGCGCTTGTTGTAGACGATGGCGGCCGGCTCGAAGGTGGTGCCGTAGGCGGTGTCCTTCCAGTTGGCCCAGGCCGGCAGGGCAGCGGCTTCGGGCGACTTGTAGGCGACCGCATAGCCTTCGGAGGCCAGCTTGACCTGCAAGTCCATTGACGAGGACCACATCACGTCGGCGGTGGCGCCGCCGGCGGCGGCTTCGGAGATGAAGCGGTTGTAGGCTTCGGTGGAATTCATGTCGTTGTACTCGACCTTGACGCCCGGATAGAGCGCGCCGAAATCCTTGATCAGCGCTTCGGCCGCCTTGGAATCGGTGGTGCTGTAGATCACGACCTTGCCTTCCTTGCCGGCGCCTTCAATGACCTTGGCGTAATCGGCCGGATAGCCGGCGGGAGTGTCGGCACGGGCCACACTGCTGAAAGTGACGGGCAAAGCGAGGGCCAGGCCGAGCGCAATGCTCAGGCGACGTTTGTGCAACATGGGTTCTCCTTGATGATGAAACGGACCTTGCGCCGGCCCGGTTGCAGAGCACGCCTGACGGCGTGTGCAACCGGGCTGGTCAGCGCACCAGGCCCAACTCCTGGGACTGCCTGCGATAGCGCGCAACGGTCTGCGCGATGTAATCCGAGAGCGGCTTGCCGGTCATGGCAAAGGGTTGCAAGCCACCCATGCTGCGCTGGCGATCGAAGGCGGGATCGGCCAGTGCACGGTCAAAATACTGTACCCAGCGCCGGTAATCCTCCTGCGACGCATGCGCACTCATGTAGAAGCCGCGAATGATGGGCCAGACCACGTCATAGCCCTGTTCACGCGCAGTCGGCACCGAATGCAGCGGACCCGGCAGGCGTTGCTCGGACAGCACCGCCAGGATCCGCACCTTGCCATCGGCCATGAAGTAGGCGGCCTCCGAGGTATCGCCCGAGATCACCTGCACATGTCCGGCCTGCAATGCGGCAAAGGAATCACCGCCGCCTTCCAGCGCAACGAAACGGAACTGCCTCGGCGTGAAGCCGGCGTGTTGCGCCAGCAGCGCCATCTTCAGCCAGTCCTGGCTGCCCACGGTCCCGGACAAGCCCACGGTAACCGCCGACGGATTCTTGCGGATCGCTTCGAGCAACTGCTTCAGGTTGTGCCAGGGTGCATCGCCGCGCACCGCAATCATGCCGTGATCGATGCCGATACCAGCCACCCAGCGCACGTCGCCCACGTCAGCGCGACCATACTTGCCTTGCGCCAGGCTCAGCAGCGAGCCACCCGAAAAGGCCACCAGGGTTTCCGGCCCGCCGCGCCGCTGCGAGACCACCGAACTCCAGGCCACCGCACCGATACCACCGGGCAGGTAGGCCACCTTGAAGTCCTGCTGGCCCGCTTCGGACTGCATCACCCTGCGCAACAGCTTGCACGAGGCATCCATGCCGCCGCCCGGCTTGGCCGGGACGATGCACTCGGTGGCCCAGGCGCACGGCAGCGCACACGCCAGCAGGCATGCGGCCAGACGGTGATACCAGCGATGCAGGCATCCGGCCTTCATGGCCGAGAGCAGCAGCGCAACAACAATATGGGAACAACGGTACCGGCGCGGCCGGACCCGGGGGCAGTCATGTGGTGTCTCCAGCTTGGAATTCTTGATATGGGCGCATCGTACAAGAAAAGGCTTTCAGCCGGCTTTCAGCCAGGCTGTCAGTGTGGGATCGAAGCTACGCAGTTTCCACAATGGCCGCGCCGGACGTTTCAAAGGCGGCGGGCCATCTGTTAGCATCCGCGCTGGAGACAAGCCGTACCGCACTGAAAAAAATATAAAGGCCGCATCATGCGCATCCTGCTGGTCGAAGACCATATCGAACTTTCCCGCTGGCTGGCCAAGGCCCTGCGCGACGCCCACCTCACGGTGGAGTGTGCGCACAACGGTGCCGATGCCGACAGCCTGCTGCTCACGCAAGACTATGCTCTGGTGATCCTGGACCTGACCCTGCCGCGCATGGATGGGCTGGAAGTCTTGAAGCGCATGCGCGCGCGCGGCAGCCGCACACCGGTCCTGATCCTGACCGCGCGCGGCGGTCTGGCCGATCGTGTCAGCGGCCTGAACATGGGTGCCGATGACTACCTCGCCAAACCCTTCGAGCTGGAAGAACTGGAAGCGCGCGTGAAGGCCCTGCTGCGCCGTTCGCAGAGCCAGGAAGCGGTCACCGTGGCCTGCGGTGCGCTGTGCTTCGATACCGTCTCGCGCACCTTCACCTATCACGGCGAACTGCTGGCGCTGACCCCGCGCGAACATGCGGTGCTGGAAGTGCTGATCATGCGCCAGGGCCACACCGTACCCAAGGACAAATTGTTCCAGCAGGTGTTTTCGCTGGATGACAACGCCAGCGTGGACGCCATCGAAATCTACATCCACCGTCTGCGCAAGAAACTGGAACACGAGGCGGCGGGCCGGGTCGGCATCACCACCCTGCGCGGCCTGGGCTATCTGCTGCAGGCGGCGTGATGGCGCAAGCCCCCCGGCGACTGGGCAACCTGCGCAGCCAGCTGGTGCGCTGGCTGATCATCCCGCTGACGCTGCTGGTGGCTCTGGATGCGGTCTCGGTCTACACCAATGCACTGGAGGTGGCCGACTTGGCCTATGACCGCTCGCTGCTGGCGTCCACCCGCGCACTGGCCGAACGGGTCTCCATCGTCGACGGGCATGTCACGGCCGATGTGCCCTACGTGGCATTGGACAGCTTCGAGACCGATACCCTGGGCCGCATCTACTACAAGGTCACCGGACTCAATGGCGAGCTGGTCTCAGGCTACGACGACCTGCCGCCGGTACCGGCCAACGTCAAACGCTCGGAAGCCTATCCGGCGCTGGTGCGTTTCTACCAGGCCGATTATCACAACCAGCCCATCCGCATCGCCGCGTTGCTGCAGCCGGTGTATGACGACAGCATGCGCGGCATCGCCCTGATCCAGGTCGGCGAGACCATGGAGGCACGCAATGGCATGACGCGCAAGATCCTCTTCGATACACTTTGGCGCCAGGGCACGCTGGTGACGGTGGCGGCGCTGCTGGTATGGTTTGCGGTGCGCTTCGTGCTGCGTCCGGTGATGCAGTTGAAGGGCGAGGTGGAGTCGCGCGCGCCCACCGATCTCTCCGGTTTCGATCCGGCGCTGGTGCACAAGGAAATGCGCCCGCTGGTGCAGGCCATGAATGGCTACATGGGTCGGCTGCAGGCCCTGATCAGCGCCCAGCGGCGCTTCATCGCCGATGCCTCGCACCAGTTGCGTACCCCCCTGACGGTATTGAAGACGCAATCCGAACTGACCCTGCGCGAACTGCGCCGCACGCGGCTCGATCCCGCCGAGCTGCGTGAGCTGGTGGAAGGCATGGCGCGCACTACCGATTCGGCGGTGCACCTGGCCAATCGCCTGCTCACGCTGGCACGGGCCGAACATGGAGCGGCCGAAGGCGGCACCATGCGCGTGCGGCTCACCGATGCGGCGCGCCAGGTGGCGCTGGAACTGTCACAGCAAGCCGTGGCCCGCGACATCGGGCTGGCGTTCGAGGATGAAGGCGATCTTGCCATCGAGGGCAATGCACTGCTGCTGCATGAACTGATGGTGAACCTGCTGGACAATGCGATCCGCTATACGCCACGCGGCGGCCAGATCACCTTGCGGGTACGGGCTCTGAGTCAGCCGGGCCAACCGACCAGCGCAATGCTGGAGGTGGAAGACAACGGCCCCGGCATTGCCGAGGCCGAACGCGAAAAAGTATTCGAACCCTTCTACCGCGCCGGTGCCACCCAGCACGTCAATCCGGGCGGAACCGGACTGGGGCTGGCAATCGTACGCGAGATCGCCGCCCTGCACCGCGCTACCGTGACGCTGGAAGCCCCGCCGCGAGGCAGCGGGCTGCTGGTGCGCATCGCGTTTGCGGGTGTTGTGGAAATGCGGGCCTGAACCCGCCAGGTCTCAGAACTGTTCCCAATCGCCTTCGTCGGCTGGCATGGCCTTGCTGCCGCTCCTGGCACTGGAAGCCGGCACCGGTTTGGCCGGCAAAGCCTTGGCTGCGGTGCCCGGAGTCGGCACGGCGGCCTTGGCCGACATGACCGGCGCAGCCGCCGTCGGCTTGCTGGCCGACTTGGGCGGTACCGGCTTGGGCACGGGCCGCGCGCGCGAGGCCTCGTGGCTGCCGAGCTTGAAGATGCTCACCGTTTCCACCAGACGACCCGACTGCTCCTGCAGCGACTGCGCGGCAGCAGCGGCCTGTTCCACCAGCGCGGCATTCTGCTGGGTGACCTCATCCATCTGCACGATGGCGTGATTGATCTGCTCAATGCCATCGCTCTGCTCGTTGCTGGCCGCCGAGATCTCGGCCACCACGTCGGTGACGCGGCGCACGCTGGCCACCACTTCACTCATGGTGGCGCCGGCCTGTTCCACCAGACGGCTGCCGTTGTCCACGCGGCTGACCGAATCATCGATCAGGGCCTTGATCTCCTTGGCGGCCGAAGCACTGCGCTGGGCCAGGGTACGCACTTCGGACGCCACTACCGCAAAGCCGCGTCCCTGCTCACCGGCACGCGCCGCTTCGACGGCGGCATTCAAGGCCAGGATGTTGGTCTGGAAGGCGATGCCATCGATGACGCTGATGATGTCGACAATCTTGCGCGAGGCATCGTTGATCTCCCCCATGGTCTGCACCACCTGCCCCACCACGTTGCCGCCCTGCGCCGCCACTTCGGACGCAGTGGTGGCCAGACTGTTGGCCTGGCGGGCATTGTCGGCATTCTGCTTGACGGTGGAGGTCAGTTCTTCCATCGCGGAGGCCGTTTCTTCCAGCGCACCGGCCTGTTCCTCGGTGCGTGAGGACAGATCCAGATTGCCGGTGGCGATTTCGGAAGAGGCGGTATTGATGGTATCGCTGCCCGTACGTACCTCGCTGACGATGCGGTGCAGGTTCTGGTTCATGGCCTTGAGCGAAGCCAGCAGCATGCCGGTTTCATCCTTGGTGGTCTCGCCGATCTGTATCGTCAGATCGCCTTGCGCGACGGCGCTGGCCACGTCCACCGCTTCATTGAGCGGACGGGTGATGGAGCGCGTGACCCACCATGCTGCCAGCACGCACAGCAGGATGGCCACAGCCGACAGTTCCAGCATCAGGGCGATGGCCGAATCGCTGGTGTGCTGGCCGTCGACCACACTGTCATCCATCAGCGACTTCTGGAAGGCAACGAAGCTGTCGAGGACCTCGAAGTAGCGATCCTGCTTGGGAATGACTTCATTGAAGAGCAGCTCGGTACCCTCGTCCTTCTTTTGCTGGCTGATCAGTTCGCGCAACTTGTCACGCGGGGTATTGTAGGCGGCGCGCGCCTCCTGGATGGCCTTCAACAATTCCTTGCCGCGCGGTGTGCTGATGAGCTTTTCGACCTTTCCCAGCGCCTCGGTGGTCTTGGCGCTGTTGGCCGCACCACGGTCGAGATAGCGCCTGGCCTCCTCGATATTGCGCGCCAGCAAGGCATTGCGCAGGTTGCGCGCGGCCGAATTGACGTTCTCGCGGATCTCCATGACCAGCGCGATCTTCACATAGCGATCCTCGACCACCACCCGCGAGGCCTTGCTGACGCTGTGCAGGCTTTGCATGCCCACCCCCGTGATCAGGCACATGACCGCGACCAGTATGCCGAAGCAGGCCGCCAGGCGCGCGCTGATCCTGATGTTCTTGATGTTCATTCCTATTCCCCCGATGGATTGTGATAATGCTCGCTGAGCAGTGTGAGGGTAACCGCCCCGGCCACGCCATCAGGCAGATCCTGATGCGCCCGATTGACAGCTCCCAGGCTTCATTGCTTCATGGCAAGCACGTCCTGCCGTCGCGCGAAAAAAAAAGCTGCCGTTCAGTGTTCCTGAACGTCAGCTTTTTCTCATACTTGAGCCCGCGCCGTCGGATTCTCATCCCCTGGCTCGCAAGCCTCTCACACAAAGTTGCCGATGGCTGCAATGACCGCCTGCCGCACCGATCCGCTGACCACGAAGTCATGCGCCGCCTGCACGTCATCATGGAACCAGCGATCGCCCTCCAGGCAGGCCGGGATCTGCCGACGGATCTCCTCATACGCCGCCTGCGTGCCCTGTCCCAGCATGAAGTCCTTGAGCAGTTCTTCGGTCATGGTCAG